>CBIHMX010000466.1:0-3040 GCA_966211115.1 uncultured Gemmatimonadaceae bacterium
TGCCGCCGTTCGCCGGCCCCGCCACCGTGGTCGACGTGTCCGGCCAGGACGGCCCGCTGACATCGTCGGCGTTAGGCATGGGCGACCGCGTCGAGGGCGGCCGGCTGCTGGTCCGCACCGGCCGGAGCATCGCCCATGGGTCGTTTCCGGAACGGTGGCCGTGGATCGACCCCGACGAAATTCCCCGATTGCTCGCCGGCGGACTCCGGTTGCTCGGTGTCGATGCGCCATCGGTGGACAGCCGGGACAGCAAGTCGCTCGACGTCCACCGGGCGCTCTTCGCCGGCGGGGCCTTCGTGCTCGAGAACCTCGACCTGACGAACGTCACCGCGGGGCGCTACTACCTGTCGGCGTTCCCGGTCCGGTTCGCGGGACTCGATGCCGCGCCGGTGCGTGCCGTCCTGCGTTCACTGAACGACGCGTGAGCGCGCCCGCCATCCTGGCCGATGGCCTGGTCCGCGACTTCGGGCCGATTCGCGCGCTGGACCACCTGTCGCTGGAGGTGCCGGCGGGCATCGTCTTCGGCTTCCTCGGGCCTAACGGCGCCGGCAAGACGACGGCGATCCGCGCTTTCCTGGGACTCGTGGAGCCCACGGCCGGTACGGCCCGCGTCCTCGGCTTCGACACGAGGAGCGAAAGCGACCGGATCCGCGAGCGGTCCGGTGCGTTGCTCGAGCATAACGGGATCTACGAGCGGCTGAGCGCCGAGCAGAATCTCGATTTTGCCGGCCGCGTCTGGCGGATGCCGGCTGGTGACCGGCGCGGGCGCACGAAGGAGCTTCTGGAACAGTTCGGCCTCTGGGACCGCCGCTCCGAGCCCGCGGGCAAGTGGAGCCGCGGCATGAAGCAGAAACTCGCCGTTGCGCGCGCCGTGTTTCATCGACCGCCGCTCGTGTTTCTCGACGAGCCGACGGCGGGTCTCGATCCCGTCGCCAGCGCGGCGTTGCGCGAGGATCTTGCTTCGCTCGCGTCCGGACAGGGCGTCACGATCTTTCTGACGACGCACAACCTGGTGGAAGCGGAGCGCCTCTGCGACCTGGTCGGCGTCATTCGCCGCGGGAAGCTCGCCGCCCTCGGTCCGCCGTCATCACTGAGACCTGACGATGGAGCATTGGTGCGGGTGACCGGTACCGGCCTCGATGAGGCCGCGCTCCAGGCGATCCTGGCGATGCCGGGGGTGGCGGCTGCGTCGATGCAGGATGGGGCGATCGACCTTCGCCTGCGCGATGGATCGAGCGTCGCGCCCGTGATCGAAATGCTCGTCGGGCGCGGCGTGGGGATCGAGGAAGTGCGGCGCAACCGGCAGAGTCTCGAGGAAGCATTTCTCGAACTGGTCAACGACGACGCGATGCCAGGCAATGCGGGGCGCACGTCATGATGCGCGACATCTTCACCGTCGCGTGGAAGGAATGGCTCGAGTTCCGCGATCAACTGCTGCGGCTCAGGCGCGGCGGGCTGTCGGCGCTCATCGTGCTGCTCATGCTGGGGATCGTCACGCCGCTGCAGATGGGCCCACTCTGGATGACGTCACCGCTGATGCTGGCCTACTGGCCCCTGCTCTCGTCAGGCATGGTGTCGACGCTCATCGCGGATGCGTTTGCCGGCGAGCGCGAGCGCCACACGCTGGAGACGCTGCTGTCGACGCGGCTGTCGGATACGTCGATCCTGCTGGGCAAGGTGCTCGCCGCGATTCTCTACGGCCTGGTGTTCACGTTCGCGAACGTATTCGTCGGTGCCATCACGCTCACGATCCGGCATTACGGCGATGGGGTTCTCGCACCCGACGCCGCGCACCTGGCCTACATGTTCGTGCTGGTGACGCTGGCCTGCTCGACACTCGCCGGCGTCGGCGTGTTCATCTCGCTCAAGGCCGCGACGGTTCGTCAGGCACAGCAGACCCTCGGCATCATCATGATGGTGCTCTTCATCGGTCCGGTCCTGTTCGTGCAGTTCCTCGATGCGGAGGGGCGTCTCACGCTGGCCAGCCGGTTGACCGCCTTGGGTACGGGCCGGCTGGTCGCGTGGGCGAGCCTGATCCTCCTGTCCGCGTCGACGATCCTCATCCTCATGGCGATGGCGAGGTTCCGGAGGGGGAAGCTGGCGCTGGACTGAGGTCGTGAGGTCGCGGGATCGTGAGATCGTGAGATCGGATTGCAGGACCTCACGACCTCACGACCTCACGTCCTAAGCCCTCACGCCCTCACGTTCCTGTCCCCCCTCTCCCGTTTATATTTCGATCTCCATGCGCGAACCCATTTATCTCGATCATTCCGCGACCACGCCGGTCCGGCCGGAAGTCCTGGAAGCCATGCTTCCGTTCTTTGGGCCGCGATTCGGAAATCCGTCGAGCACGCATCGCTGGGGACGTGAGGCGCGAGTCGCACTCGATGAGGCCCGGGAGCGGCTGGCGCGCGCACTGGGAGCGTCGGCCGACGAGATCTGCTTTACGTCAGGCGGAACCGAAGCCGACAACCTCGCCGTCCTGGGCGCGTGGCGGGCGCTGCGCCGGACGAAGCGCACCGTCGTCACCACGCCCATCGAGCACAAGGCCGTTCTCGCGGCCGTCGACGAGATCGAGGAGGAGGGCGGCACCACCCGCCTCCTGAAGGTCGGCCGCGATGGCGTCGTCGATCGCGCGGACTTCGACGCCGCGCTCACGGATGACGTCGCGCTCTGTTCCGTCATGTGGGTCAACAACGAGGTCGGCACCGTCCAGGACATTCCGTCGCTGGCGGAAGCGGCCAGGGCGCGGGGCGTCCTGTTTCACAGCGACGGGGTCCAGGCGTTAGGCAAGGTGGCCATCGACACGAAGGCGCTGCCGGTCGACTACCTCTCGATCTCGGGCCACAAGGTCGGCGCCCCGAAGGGCATCGGCGCGCTGTTCATCCGGCGCGGCGCGCCGGTGACGCCGCTGCTGCACGGCGGCTCACAGGACCGCGGCCGCCGCCCCGGCACCGAAAACGTCGCGATGTCCGTCGGGTTTGCCCGCGCGGTGGAACTGGCGGTTGCCGAACGCGAGGCCGAATGCGCGCGCCTCGGG
>CBIHMX010000467.1:0-3037 GCA_966211115.1 uncultured Gemmatimonadaceae bacterium
CCTGCCCAAGCGCAAACCGCTCGCATTGCGCCGGCACGCCTTCGGGCACGCGCGGGCCACCGGGCGCTCCATCCGCTCGCGATCCGGCGCAGGTCAGGAAGTCCGTCCCCGGCAGGACCTGGCGGAAATCATACCCCGGTAACGTGCCCACGCTGCCTAGCGAGTACCGGCGCTGCAGCGGCAGGTCGTCACCACTCAACCAGCCGCCCGCGACCAGCCGGAAGTTGATCTGCCCTTCGGCCGAGATCCGGTTGTATCGCCGCACATCGAGCAGCACGCGATCGAACGCATTCCTCCCGCGGGGATTGATGTCCCGGATCGCCCGGGACGTCGGACCGTAGGCGGTGATTCGGCCGACACCGTACTCGTATTCACCGGTGATGTGCCACCCGGACCACGGGTCGGTGTCGTCGTTCCGCGTGTCGTATCGCGCCCCGAGCCGGAGCAGGTGGAATCGCCCGGCATCGAGCACCGGGTTCGGTCGCCAGTCCTGGTTGTCTCGCAGGAGCGACCACGGGTCACGCGCGTCAGGCACGGACCAGGTTTCGTCCGACCAGGAAATGGTCGCGTCCAGGTTACGGCCGACAAACCCCTGCGCGCTGATCGATCCGCCGTGGCGGTTGTAGTAATCGCGATAATCGCGGTGCAACAGGAATGACGCGATCCCCACCTCGGAATCGGACAGGTGAAAATCCTCGACCGGCGAGACCACGTCCTCCAGCCGTCCCGCAAGCCGGATCCCGCGATCGCCACCGAGTTGCAGCTCGACGCGGAGCATGTGACCGAGGTTCTCGCTCTTGAGCTGGAATCGGTCGGCGCTCCGCAACACGCCCATCGCATCGGCGGTGACTCGCCCCCACGAAAAATCCTTGTAGGCGCGTGGGCCGAGCAGGAGTGGAAGACCTTCCACGCGGTTGTACGTTCGCGCGGTCACCAACCGCAACTGTCCGCCTGATCCCTCGCGGGGCGTCATGCGTCGGCGATACCAGCGCTCGTCGTCTGTTTCGTCGCGCACGACGACGCGCTCCGGCGACGCCTCCACGAGAACACGTTCCGGGTACGACCTCGTCGTGCCTGCTATCTCGCCGCCGCTGATCGCCGACACCGTGCCACCAATCGCGATCACTGTCCCGTCGACACGACCCGCGCTCCGAACGACGACATTGCCGTTGATGGCGATGATGCGGCCTGTGACGCGCCCATTCACGGCAACCTGTCCGCCCACGACCGCCAGGTCTCCGTCGATGACGTCGGAAGCGGAGACCGTCAGGTCGCCCGAGACTCTCCGGGTCCGGGGTGCATTGAAGATCTGCTGCACCTCATCGGCGATGTCGCGCGGCACCGAACGCAGGTCGCGCACTTCGAGAACCGCGCCTTGCGGTTCCTGTGCCTGCAGGGCAATCGCCCCGGAGAGTAGAAGGTGCGCGACAACTCCCAAACGCATCGAAAAGGGTCCGAACAGGGTCAGAACGACGTCAGCACGGATCAACAAGGTCAGTCTAGCTCAGTTCGGGGTCAGACCCGGGGTCAGACCCCGGGTCTGACCCCGGGTCTGACCACGCAACGGGAAGTTCGGCCGGGTTGAGGCTCCGGGCAACCGGATCGTCAGTTTCCGAACGCCGATCGCTGATCGCTGACCGCAGGTTCACCCGCCACCTCGAGCCGCTTCATCCGGCGGTAGAGATTGGGCCGATCGGTCTTCAGGCGCCGGGCTGCCTCGGCAATGTTGCCGTGTGCCGACGCCAGCGCCCGTACGATCAGGGCGCGCTCGTACTCATCGAGCAATTCCGTGAGCGACGTTTCGACCGCCTCCACGTCCGGCAACCCAGCGGGCCGAACGGGCGACGCATCCGACGACGGCAGCACCTGCGCCACTTCACGCGGTGTGACTCGCTGGCCGGCATGGAGAATGACCAGTCGCTCGACGATGTTCGCCAGCTCGCGCACGTTTCCCGGCCATGCATAACGCTGCAACTGCGCCATCGCGTCAGCGGACCAGTCGCTGTTGGCGCGGCCGGTCCTGATCCGGAACATCGCGGCAAAATGGGCGACCAGCGCCGGAATGTCCCCAGTGCGTTCGCGCAGCGCCGGCACCTCGATCGGAATGACATTCAGCCGGAACAGCAGGTCGTCGCGGAAGGTTCCATCCCGGACGGCCTTCTGCAGCGCCTTGTTGGTTGCCGACACGATGCGCACGTCGACGGGGATCGGTTTCGTGCCGCCTAACCGCTCGATCTCGCGCGCCTCGATCGCCCGCAGCAGTTTCGCCTGCGCTTCGGGACCGAGGTCACCGACTTCGTCGAGCAACAATGTGCCTCGATGCGCGAGCTCGAAGCGTCCGATCCGTCGCTCGGCCGCGCCGGTGAACGCGCCGCGTTCGTGACCGAACATCTCGCTTTCCACCAGGTCGCGCGGCAGGGCAGCGCAGTTCACCCGGATGAAGGGGTGGTCGCGACGCCCACTTCCCGAGTGAATCGCGGCGGCCACGAGCTCCTTGCCTGTTCCCGATTCGCCGCTGATCAGGACGCGCGAATCGGTGGGCGCCACTCGGGCGATGAGTTCCCGCAGGGTCTTCATCGCGACGCTGTCGCCCACCATTTCCCCCGACAACCCCAATTCGGCGCGGAGCGCCTCGGCTTCGCGCCGCGCCCGCCGCAGTTCGAGGGCGGAGCTGATCGAGAGCAGCACACCTTCGGGAGTCAGCGGCTTCTCGAGAAAATTGTGGGCGCCGAGTTGCGTGGCCTTGACCGCGTCGGCCAGACCGGCTCGCCCGCTCATCATGATCACCGGCAGGTCTGGTCGCTTCTGCCGCAACGCCTGAAGCGTCGCCATGCCATCCATGCCGCCCGGCATCATCAGGTCGAGCAGGACGACGTCCGGGTCCGTCTGAACGGCCAGGTTGACGCCCGACGAGCCGTCGGCGGCATCGCGTACCTCATAGCCCTCGGCGGTGAGGAGTGCCCCCACCATCCGCCGGATATTCGGCTCGTCGTCGATGATGAGCGCGAGTGGCACGCGGCTCGCGGCTCAGGGCCGC
>CBIHMX010000468.1:0-3036 GCA_966211115.1 uncultured Gemmatimonadaceae bacterium
GATGCGCATAGCAGTGCTGACGAGCGGGGGCGATGCGCCAGGGATGAACGCGGCGATTCGGGCCGTGGTTCGTACGAGCCTCGGCGAAGGTTGGGAGGTGTTCGGGGTACGGCGGGGTTACGCAGGCCTTGTCGCCGGCTCGTTCGCTGCGCTCAACGCACGCGATGTCGGCGGCATCATCCAGCACGGCGGCACCATGCTCGGCAGCGCGCGATGTCCCGAATTCGCCACAGAGGACACACGCCGAACGGCACTGGACCAGCTCGGGCGACACAGCGTCGATGCGCTGGTTGTCATCGGCGGAAACGGCTCGCAGACCGGTTCCTTCGCGCTCAGTCAGATGGGACTCGCGGTCGTCGGTGTCGCGTCCACGATCGACAACGATCTGTACGGCTCGGAGATCACCATCGGCGTCGATACAGCCCTGAACATCGCTCTGGAGGCAATCGATCGGCTGAAGACGACGGCATCATCCCATGGCCGAGCGTTCCTGGTGGAAGTGATGGGCCGCAACTGCGGCTATCTTGCGCTCATGGCTGGCCTGACCGGCGGAGCCGAAGTCGTCGTCATTCCAGAAGCAGAGGTGGAGCCCGACCAGGTTGCCGTGGAGTTCCGGAAGGCATATGAACGCGGCAAGGCGCACGCAATCGCGGTGGTCGCGGAAGGCGCGCGAAACAATGCGGCCGCGATGGCCCGCCACTTCGCCGAGCACCAGGACTCCCTCGGGTTCGAGCTGCGCGTGACGACGCTCGGCCATGTGCAGCGCGGCGGGGCTCCGGGCGCCTTCGATCGCGCCCTGGCGACCCGCCTGGGCGCGGCGGCGGTCGACTGTGTGGCTCGTCGGGAAACGGGAGTACTTGTAGGCCTTCTCAGGGGTGAAATCGTGGCGACGCCACTGTCGGAGGTCGCTGGCACGTCCAAGCCGCTTGATTTGAAGCTGCTGAAGCTTGCGGGGATTCTCGCGATGTGAACTCCACGGGTTCTGTCTCTCGACAATGTGTTACGAAATCGTGGGGGCCGCATCAGATGCTCACGCTGCTGAAGATCAAACTTCCCGAAGTGCTGCAGGCCGTCGCGCCGCTCTTTGGGGCCGTGTGCGTTTTGCAAGTTCTGCTGGTGGGCGCGCCGGCAGCCCTTTTCCTCCAGTTCGTCATTGGGTCGCTCCTCGCGCTCCTCGGGATGCTGCTGCTCCTAGCGGGTATTGACTTCGGCATTCTGCCGATGGGCCGCTTCATCGGTGCCGAATTGCCCAAGAAGGGCTCCTTCTGGCTGATTGTCGGTGTCGCCTTCGCTCTGGGCTTCGCCACTACGGCTGCGGAGCCCGATGTCCTGGTCCTCGCCGGCCAGGTGGAAGCGGTCTCCCAGGGAGCTTTTGGCGGACAAACGCTCGTCTTCATCATCGCGGTAGGAGTTGGGCTACTGGCGGGGGTGGCCCTACTGCGCGTCGTGTGGGGCTTGTCGATGATCCACGTGCTGACGGCCACGTTCGCGATCATCATCCTGCTCTCGGTTCTGGCGCCTGAGACGTTCATTCCCGTGGCATATGACGCGGGCAGCGTGACCACCGGCGTGCTGAGCGCTCCAGTGCTGCTCGCCGTTGCGATCGGACTCAGTTCCGTGCTCGGCGAACGCTCGGCGGTGGCGGACGGATTCGGATTGCTCGGGCTCGCATCGGCGGGACCGATCGTCGTCATTCTGCTCCTCGGGCTGCTCCTATCGTGAGCGAGGAGCCGGTTCTGATCGATGTCGGCGACATGGCCTGGAGGGTCGCGCTGGCGGTACTGCCGCTTGCGGCGCTCTTCATGACCTTTCAGCTCCTGTTCCTCAAGTTGCCGCGACGTGAAGTGTCGCGCATCCTGACTGGGACGCTGGTCGCCTCGGTTGGCCTGTTTCTCTTTCTGTTAGGGGTGACGATCGGGTTGCTACCATTCGGGCGGGCGATCGGCGAAGCAATAGGATCGCTGTCTCAGAAGTGGCTGCTCGTTCCCCTCGGCCTGATTCTGGGATTCGTTACCACGTGGGGAGAGCCGGCTGTGCGCGTCCTGGCCGATCAGGTGGAGGAGACGTCGACGGGATCCATCCGGCGGACCGTGGTGCTCTCCGCTATCTGCCTTGGCGTGGCGATGGCGGTCGGTATCGGCCTCCTGCGTATCGGCTACGGGGTTCCGCTCTTGTGGTTGCTCGTGCCCGGCTACGCGTTGGCCACCGCGCTGATGTGGTTCAGCGACAAGGGATTCGTCTCGATCGCCGTGGATGCGGGAGGCGTGGCCACAGGCCCCCTGGCGAATAGCTTTCTCCTGGCGCTCGCCCTCGGCGCGTCCTCTGCGATGGGCCGCGATCCGCTCGTGCACGGCCTTGGGCTGGTCTCGCTCATCTCCCTCGCGCCGATTGTCTCCGTGATGCTGTTGGGTCTGCTCGTTCGCCCGAAGGAGCGCAAGGAGCCGTAGCCATGTCGAATCTCTCACTCATCGTGAGCATCGTCCGGAAGGGATGGGGCAGCACCGTGCTCGAGGCTTCGGTCAAAGCCGGCGCCCGAGGCGGCACAGTGCTGTTCGGGCGAGGCGCCGGAATCAACGAACGCGAGAAGATCTTTGGCATGTCGATCGAGCCGGAAAAGGAGATCCTGCTTACGATCGTCAGCACGAGCCAGGTCGACACCATCCTCGACGCGATCGTCCGTGCCGGAGAATTGAACGATACCGGCCGAGGAATCGCATTCGTCATCCCAGTCGAGAAGGTCGCGGGCGTGGCGCGGTTCCTGACACAAGTCGCGGACCAGGAGTAATCACCTCGTCCTCTGGTCGCTCGGGCGGCCGGATCGGTGCACAGCTACGTGTCGCTTTAGCGGCGCACCTTCACACTCTCTGTGTGGCTGGCCTGTGCTCCGTGCCGAATCTCCGTCGCGTCGCCAAGATAGTAATGGCGGATCGGCGAGAGCGCGTCGTCCAGCTCATAGACAAGGGGTGCGCCGGTTGGCACCTCAAGCTCGGCGATGTCGCGGTCCGAGATGTTATCAAGGTCCTTCAGGAGCGCACG
>CBIHMX010000469.1:0-3036 GCA_966211115.1 uncultured Gemmatimonadaceae bacterium
ACCTGCGTACCTGGTTGCGCGCGCAGCGCATTCAGCCCGCCGCCTACGGCCAGCTCGAGTCGGCGGGGCGCTTTGCGTGGAATCAGGTGAGAATGCAGTGGCGCAAGCGAATCAGCTCGCGGTGACCGGATGTCCGGCGGTGCGAAGGGCCTCCCGCGCCGCCCGGCGGGCATCGGGTGTGACGAGTCCACGCGCGCCCAGTTCCGTCCGCCGCCAGAGCAAGTCGTCCTCGGTCCGGCCATCTTCCTCGAGTGCCCCAAACGCCAGTTGTCCGGCAATGACCGGCGCCGCGGGACTCACGCGGTCGAAGCCGGCGGGAATCCGGTGCGCAAGCTGGATCACGTGTTCGAATCGCGTCCCGTACGAACGGACGAGATGCTCGACGACGTCAGCGGGCAGGGCGGGGTGTTGGCGTCTGGCGGCGTCGACCACCGACGGCACGCTATCCGCGATGCGACCGGGCAGCGGCAGGAATTCATCAGAGGAACGTCGCCGACTCGTCAGGCGGTCGACGACGTCGCTCGCGACGTGGCGAGCGTTGGTGAACTTGATCGACACGACGCTCCAGGCGCCCGGCGCGCCCTCCGCCGCGTGATCGATCACCGCGTGGCGCTTCAGGAGCCTGACCCGGTGGGGATCGTCGCCGGCGACCGGCAGCAGGCCCCACTGCACGACCCGCACGTCATCGCGGCTCACGTCCATGGACGGCGTCCCCTCCCGCAACTCCCGGAGGAATGCATCGAGCAACTCGTCAGGCAGCGTGGGCGACGACTCGTTTCCGGTGAAAGGAAAATGCGCCGTTCCGAAAAGTTGCTGGCCCCGCCACGGAACCACGAACAACCGTCGTCCGGTTTCGATCAGCCGGTCCGGATCTCCGAGACCACCCATCGTCGCGAACGCCGGTCCTTCCCATGGCCGGGCAGTCACGAGGTTCATGGCAATCGAATACCTCGTTGGTTGTCGTGGCGCGGCGCCCGTGATGGTGTGGACGACATCGTTGACGTTCGCGCCGGTGGCGTTCACGATGGACTTGCTTCGCACCGCGAACTGGTCACCGCTGATCAGGTCGCGGAGCATCGACGTGAAGCCGTCGGTCTCGCGTCGTACCGAATCCAGTGCCGTGTGGTTCGCAGCAATCGCGCCCCGCGACCGCGCGGCACCGATCACCTCGAGCGTCAACCGCTCGGGGCTGTACATCAGTGCGTCGTGAAAGAGAACGCCGCCGGTGAGTCGTGCATCGTCGAAATAGGGTACCAGCTCGCGAGTCTCATCGCGCGTCAGCGCTCGAAAATCGGGAAGATGCCGGTCGGCGCTGACTCCGACATTGCGGTCGGCCGAGAGGAGATCGTTGACCGTGAGTGCCGCGGCCAGCAGCGGCCGCGGTGGGAACGTGCCGCGAATGGTGGGCACGACCGTCGGCAAGGGATCGACCAGGTGCGGCGCCGACCGCAGCCACATGCGCCGTTCGCGGATCGATTCGCGCGCGCGCCGGAAGTCGAGGTGCTGCAGATACCGCAGTCCGCCGTGCACGATACGCAGACAGTTGGCCGTGGCGCCGGCGCCGAAGTCGTTGCGATCGACCAGCGCCACACGCAAACCGCGGCTGCTGGCCTCGAGCGCGATGCAGGCTCCGGTAATGCCGGCTCCGATGACCAGCACGTCGAAGCGTTCGTCGCTGAGTCTCGAGGCGGGGGTGTCGCGGGACGCGGTCACTGGTCCGTAACATACCGAGTGCCCGGCGGAGTCGCAGGCAAGCGGATCGAATGTCCGATGCGCCACCGGAGCCTCGAGCGTCACCACCGCATGCGGAGTCCGGAATGCATATCCTGATGGTGGCGCCGCAGCCGTTCTTCAGGCCCCGGGGCACACCGTTCAGCGTCCTGCATCGTATTCGGGGACTGACGATGCTCGGCCACACCGTCGAGCTGGTGACCTACCCGTTTGGAGAAACGCCGTCAATCGCCGGACTGACGATTCACCGCGCCCCGCGACCACCCTTCGTGCACGATGTCGGAATCGGCCCCACGTTTGCGAAGGCGATCCTCGACGTGCCGCTCTTCCGGTTCGCCTCACGGCTCGCGCGCAACCGGAAGTTCGACCTGGTGCACACACACGAAGAGGCGGGCTGGCTCGGCGCGCGGCTCCGGCGCACACTTGGCATCAGGCACCTGTACGACATGCACTCCAGCCTGCCGCAGCAGCTCACGAATTTCGGGCGCTTTCAGGCAGGTCCGCTGGTCTCGATGTTCGAGCGTCTGGAATCGTATACGCTGACCGGTTCCGATGGCGTGATCGCGATCTGCCAGGAGCTTCACGACCATGCGTTGGCCAGTGGGTATGCGGGACCGCTCGCCATGATCGAGAACACGCTCGATTTCCCAGTGGAGCGCGCTACCGCTGAGGCGCTGGCGTCGATCCGGACGGGGCTCGACCTGGGCGAAAGCCCGGTCGTGGTCTATACCGGCACACTCGAGCCGTACCAGGGCATCGATCTCCTGGTGGAAGCATCGCGTTCGGTCATCCAGCAGATGCCGCAGGTGCGCTTTGTCATGGTTGGCGGTACCACGGCGCAGGTGGC
This sequence comes from uncultured Gemmatimonadaceae bacterium, assembly GCA_966211115.1. Lineage (GTDB taxonomy): Bacteria > Gemmatimonadota > Gemmatimonadetes > Gemmatimonadales > Gemmatimonadaceae > JABWBJ01. The sequence goes on from CBIHMX010000469.1 coordinate 2,579, forward strand.
GGAGCTGCGACGGCACGCCGATCGTGTGGGCGCAGGCCACGCATTCCGGTGGGTGCCTCCCGTGCCGCCTGACGAGGTGCCGCGGTATCTCCAGCTCGCGGACGTACTGGTGACGCCGCGGGCACGCGGCACGAATACGCCACTCAAGATCTACCAGTACCTGCGTGCCGGACGACCGATCGTGGCCACGGCGATCCGGTCGCACACCCAGGTGCTGGATGCATCGCTGGCCGAGCTGGTGGCGCCGGAGCCGGTCGCCCTGGCCGACGGCCTGGTCAGGGTGTTGAGGGATACCGCCTACGCGATGCGTCTCGCCGAGGCGGGCGCCCGGGCGGCGAGCGATCGCTACAGCGAGCAGCGGTACCTGGAAAAGCTGGATGACCTGCTCGGCCGCCTGACGCGGCCGTCGGGCGCCTGACGATGTGTGGCATCACGGGGTTCTGGAACTTGCGCAGCGG
>CBIHMX010000470.1:0-3032 GCA_966211115.1 uncultured Gemmatimonadaceae bacterium
CGTACAGGGAGCGCTCGCCGGGCGGCTCATATCGTTTGTCTTTCATATCCATTTAGCGTTACGAGTCCCGGCGTGGATTGTTTCCGGCCGTTCGAGAAACCCCCGCCATATTGCGTCCCATCATGGACCCGGCGCCAGTGTGATGCCGGTCACGCGTCGTATTAGGAGTGGATTAGCGTCAGGCCGTGCCCGGATCGCGTTATGCGCGTCTGTGTAGCTAGCGGCACGTGGGTTGCGGAAGTCCGCGCCAGCATAGCGGTCGACACGTCGCTGACCGCCGGCGAGGTAACCGCAACCACAGCGGGGAGGAACCCCATGAACCGATACAGATTGCTCGCCTGCACGCTCACCCTCGGGACGATCGCGTGCACCCAGTCTCCGCCGGATGACTATACCGGCGGTGACACCGGCCTCGCCGTCGCGCGCTCGGCGCGGGCGAAGGATTCCCTCGTCATGGTGAAAGACAGCCTGCTGGCCGTGAAGGAGCGGCAGCTCAGCCTGCAGAGCGCCATGATCGGTGATGCGTCGACCACGTCGCGGCTGATCTCTGAAATCGATCGCGACCTGACCAAGGCGCGCATCCAGGTGAAGGATGACAAGAAGGTCGAGTCGGGGATCGAAAACGCGTCGGATCGCCTGGCGGTCGTACAGAAGAAAGTGAACGTCGTGCTGGCGCGGTTGTCGGCCAGCGAAGCCCGCATCCGCCGGCTGCGTGAGGACAGTGTCGCGCGCACGATGCTCAACTCCACGCAGGCGGCGCAGATCGTCGAGTACGAACAGTCAATCGCCGATCTCCGCGTCTCGGTGGAAAACCAGAGCCGCGAGATTGCTTCTCTGACGCTGCAGGTGGACAGCCTCGGTCGCGAGAACGTGGCGCTGACCGCGAAGAACAACGCCATGCTGGCGTACGAGGACTCGGTATTCGTGGCGATCGGCACAGAAAAGGAGTTGACCGAGAGGGGCGTGATCCGTCGCGAGGGCGGGACGCTGCTGGCCTTCGGTCGCGGCAAGACCATTGTGCCGGCGCGGTCGTTCGAGGCCGAGGACTTCATGGTCCTCTCCAAGTCGAAGGACCTGACGATCGCCCTCCCCGAGCTGGACAAGGAGTACCGGATCGTCTCGCGCCAGAACCTCGAGTTCACGGACTCGGCGGATCCGAAGGCGACGTTGGTGAAGGGTGCCCTGAACGTGACGGATCCGGAGAAGTTCTGGGCGCCGTCGAAATACCTGATTCTCGTCAGGCGGTAAGCTGCGCCACTGAAGTCGGGCCCGTCCGGTAAAAACGGGCAAGACACGGGGTCAGACGCCATTTCTGGAAAACGGCGTCTGACCCCGTTTTTCGCGGGTCCCCGTTGGGCGGGCAGATCGCGCGTCCGGTCACGGTCGATGCACGATCTGCAATGGCGAGGAGGCGGGAACGGGCATCGCGGTTCATCATGGCGGAACCGATGAACTCCCACCGTCGAGGACCTGCCATGCGTTGCCTGTCGTCCGGACGCCGATCGCGCCCTGCTCTGATTGCCCTCGTCCTCTCGACCTTGGCATCCGGGGGCCAACTGAACGCTCAGGGCGGAATGAGTCCGCGCGCGGATTCCCTCGCGATCGAGAAGGTGACACTGGCCGAGGGTGTTTACCTGTTTCGCGCGCCGTCAGCGCTGGACCTCTGGACCTCGTCCAACTCTGTCGTCGTGGTCAACGACAGCGACGTCGTGGTCTTCGACAGCAATGCGCGACCATCGACGTCCCGCCTCGTGATTGCCGAGATCCGGAAGATCACGACCAAGCCCGTGCGAGTCCTGATCAACTCGCATTGGCACATGGATCACTGGATGGGCAATGCGGCGTATGCCGACGCGTTTCCGGGGCTCGAGATCATCGCCACCGCCGAAACGCGCGACTACATGTCGCGACTGCCGCTGCGATACTTCATCAACTCCACGGGCGCGACGCGCGCGCAGGCGACGCTCGATACGGCCATCGCCCGTGGCAAGCTGGCCGATGGTTCTCCGCTCACACCGGAACGGCGCCGCACGATGGAAAACAACCTGGCCGATTCGAAGGCGCTGGCCGATGAGCTGTCGAGCACGCGACAGGTACTTCCCACCGTCGTCTTCGGCGACCGCATGAGTTTCAGGCGGGGTGGGAGAGAGTTCAGGCTGTTCAGCGCCACCGGTGACGCGTCAGGCAGCACCGTGCTCTACCTCCCCGGCGAGCGGATTATTGCGACCGGCGACGTACTCGTCAGGCAGGAAGGCGGCGAGGGGGCACAGCCGTGGACGACCAACTCGTACCAGATCACGCCGTGGCTGGCGAGTCTTCGCGAAATGGACGCGCTGGACGCAGGGATCATCGTCCCGGGTCAGGGGCCCGCGCAACGCGACAAGAACTTCCTGCGCCTGACGATCTCGCTCTACGAATCGATCATTCGCCAGGTGCACGCCTCGCTCGAACGCGGAGCCCTGACGCTCAGCCAGGTCCAGGCCGAAGTCAAAGTCGACGACCTTCGGCAGCAGTTCACGGCGGGGGATGCCACGCTTATTGCGAGGTTCGATGCCGTCGTGGCGGCGCTCATCCGGAAGACGGCGCAGGAAGCCCGGGACGGCCTCGCCTTGCCATAAAGACCCGCGCACGAGGTCGGGAGGGCCCTCCTCCACACCCGACACGATGGCCATTCCAGGCAGCGCGGATTAACGTGTCTTGACATATTCCTATATCGGAATATATGTTCGGCCATGGCTAGAGCGGCTACCACAGCGGACGCGTTCAACGCCGTCGCCGAACCTCGGCGACGGGAGATCCTCGACTTGCTCGCGAAGAGGGAGCGGCCGGTCAACGAACTGGTCGAACTGCTTGGGGTGGCGCAGCCGCAGGTCTCCAAACACCTGCGTGTGCTCCGGGAGGTGGGGCTGGTGGAGGTGCGGGATCACGGAAGGCAGAGGATGTACCGACTCAACGGGGAGCCGCTCAAGCCGATTCACGAGTGGGTCAGGAATTATGAGCGAACGTGGACCCAACGCTTCGCGGCGCTCGAT
>CBIHMX010000471.1:0-3029 GCA_966211115.1 uncultured Gemmatimonadaceae bacterium
TGAGGTCATCTTCGAGCGAGAGGAAGAACTGCGAGGCGCCGGGGTCTCCCTGCCGTCCGGCGCGCCCACGCAACTGGCGGTCGATGCGCCGGGACTCATGGCGCTCGGAACCGACGATGTGCAAGCCGCCCATTTCGTCGACGTCGACCAGCTTGCCGTCGATGTCCTTCACCTGCGACGGCTTCGAAGGCGTCACGCCGGGTCCGAGCTTGATGTCGGTACCGCGGCCGGCCATGTTCGTCGCAATCGTTATGGCGCCGGGCTGGCCTGCCCCGGCAACGATTTCGGCCTCCCGCTGGTGGTACTTCGCGTTCAGCACGTTATGCACCAGGCCCGCGCGCTTGAACATGCGCGAGAGCGTTTCCGATACCTCGACGCTCGCCGTACCGACGAGGACCGGATAGCCCAGGTCATGCAGCCGTCGCACTTCCTCGGCGATCGCGTTGTACTTCTCGCGGCGCGTCTTGAACACCAGGTCCTGGCGGTCGTCGCGAATGATCGGCTTGTTCGTCGGAATGACCGAAACCGTCAGCTTGTAGATCTGGTGGAACTCGGTCTCTTCCGTCTCCGCGGTACCGGTCATGCCGGCCAGCTTCTCGTACATGCGGAAGTAGTTCTGGATCGTGATGGTCGCGAGCGTCTGCGTCTCGCCCTTGACCCTCACCGCCTCCTTGGCTTCCACCGCCTGGTGCAGCCCCTCCGACCACCGGCGCCCCGGCATCGTGCGGCCGGTGAACTCGTCGACGATCAGGACTTCGCCTTCCTGCACGACATAGTTGACGTCCTTCTCGTACAGGGCGTGCGCGCGCAGCAACTGGTGCACGATGTGGAGCTTCTCGCTCTTCAGCGCGTATTCGGCTTCCAGCGCCCGGCGGGCCTCGATCTTCTGCTGGGGATCGAGGGTTTCGTCGTGATCGATCCGGCCGATCTCCGTCGAGATATCGGGCAGGGCGAATTGTTCGTGGTCCGACGGCGACATCGCCTCCACGCCACGATCCGTCAGGTGCACCGTGTGCCCCTTCTCGTCCAGTACGTAGAAGAGGTCGTTTTCCAGGTCACCATACTGCTGCTTGGCGATGCCCAGCTTGCGGTCGGCCAGGTAGTCCAGCTCCATCCGCTGGACGAGTTGCTTGACGCCGGTTTCCTGCAGTGCCTTGAGCAGGCGCTTGTTCTTCGGGCTGCCTAACTGCGCCTTGTAAAGCGCGAGCCGGGCGTTGTCCTCGTCCTTCTGGTCGAGGAACCGCTCGGCATCAGCCACCAGTGAGTTGGCCACTTCGGTCTGCCGCCGCACGAGCCGCTCGACCGATGCGTTATGCTCGGCGAACATCGCGTCATTCTCGTTGCCGACCGGTCCCGAGATGATGAGCGGCGTCCGCGCCTCGTCGATCAGCACCGAGTCGACTTCGTCGACGATGGCATACCAGTGCTGCCGCTGCACGCGTTGGTCCAGCGCGATCACCATGTTGTCGCGCAGATAGTCGAAGCCGAACTCGTTGTTCGTCCCGTACGTGATGTCGCACTCGTACGCGGCGCGACGCTCCATCGTGCCGGGCTGCGTGTCGTCGAGACAGCCGACCGTGAGGCCAAGGTACCTGTACACGTGGCCCATCCACTGCGAGTCGCGGCGAGCCAGGTAGGAGTTCACCGTGACCAGGTGCGCGCCCTTGCCCGGCAACGCATTCAGGTAGAGCGGCAGGGTTGCGACGAGCGTTTTTCCTTCACCGGTCGCCATTTCCGCGATCCGGCCGAGATGGAGCTCGATGCCGCCGATGAGCTGCACATCATAGTGCACCATGTCCCACGGCTGTTCGTGCCCGGTGACGGCAACCGTCGTACCCACGAGCCGGCGCGCCGCTTCGCGCACCGTGGCAAATGCCTCCGGCAGGATCTCGTCCAGCGTGTCCCGCAGTATCTCGCGCAACTGACCTTCGAGGCCACCGCGGCCGTCGCCGCCGCCCAATTCGTTGTCGACGGCTTCTCGCTCCGCCGGATCCTTGGCCACGCGCTTCTGTTCCTTCAGCTCGACGATGCGCTGCTCGATCTCGGCCGTTCGCTCGCGGATGATCTCGCGGAAACGGTCCGTCTGGCCGCGCAACTCCGCCTCGGCCAGCGACTGCAGCCGCTCGCCGTGACTGTTGATCTCGTCAACGATCGGCTGCACGCGCTTCCGCTCGCGATCGTGCCGCGAACCGAAGACCTTGCTCAGGAGCGTCTTGACCAGGCCTGCCTCTATCGGTACAAACCGTTGAGTTCGATGTACCGGGCCACCGCGTCCGTGACGAAGCCGCGAATCGGCCGCCCGTCCTTCACCCGAGTACGAATTTCCGTCGACGACACGTCAACACGACGTGAGGGGATCGCCAGTGGTGTCGCCGCATTTGCGCCCCCGATCGACTGCACCTGCTGCGTCACCGCTTCGGTGTCCACGACGCCCGGTTCTGCCTGACGCGTCAACACCACCAGGTGCGCAAGGCTGACGACCCGCGCCGCATCACGCCACTGGTCGAGCAGCGTGAACGCGTCCACACCCAGCAGGACGAAGCGCTCTGAATCCGGGAATCGGCGGGCATACTCCTCGAGCGTATCCACCGTGAAAGATAAGCCCGTTCGCCGGATCTCCATCTCGTCAACCGAGAATCTTCCGTCGCCTTCCGCCATGAGTTGTACCATGCGGAGCCGGTGGTCCGCGGGCGCAGCCTCACGGTGCCGTTTGAGGGGCTGCTGCCCCGCGGGCACGAACACCAACCGGTCGAGGCCGAGAAGGTCGCAGGCATCCGACGCCGCCAGCAGGTGCCCGACATGCGGGGGGTCGAAGGTCCCCCCCATCAGCGCCAGTCGCGCCGGGCGCACCGACTACCGAGGTCCCGGCACCACCGTTGTGCCGGCCACGGGCTTGCACGCCTCCGCGACTTCGGGGTCGTTCGGATACTTCTCCCGCAAGGTCTTGCACACGTCGGCCTTGTCGTCCTTGTACTTGATCGCCTCGTAGGCCTGTGCCAGACGCAGGTACGCGTCACGTGAACGCTGGC
>CBIHMX010000472.1:0-3028 GCA_966211115.1 uncultured Gemmatimonadaceae bacterium
GTGAGTATCAGCGCCGTCTACGGCTACTATTCGCTGCGATCGCCCGGTTTCCCAACGGAGCAGGTCCTCACAGCTACGATCGAGTTCGACCCTTCCGCCCAGGGACTGACCAACAATGGCCGCCTTGCCCTTCTCGAACAGCGACTCGAGGCCGAGCCGGGGTTCAAGGACGTCACATTCGCCACCGGTGTCGTGGGACAGGAACTGTTCTCGCGCTTCGAATTCGACGACGAGGTGTCCGACAGCCTGCCACGGCGCTCGCCACAATTGCGGGCGCTCGCGATCGCGCCGGACTTCATGACCCAGTTTGGCGTGGCGCTGCGCGCGGGGCGCTCGTTCTCGTCCGGCGATTTCCGGTCGGGCGCCCGGACGGTAGTGGTGAACGAGGAATTTGTCCGCGAGTTCTTCGAAGGTCGCAACGTGATCGGTTTCCGCGTCCGGCATTACAGCCAGGGCAACAACCGCAGCGTGGCGGGGCGTGTCGACAGTGATTCCGGACCGGCATCGGGCAGTCGCGGTTCGAGTGCCGAAGCCGATGGCGAGTGGGGCTGGATGGAAATCGTTGGCGTCGTGGCCAACTTTCCGCCGAACCGGATGAATCCGGAGGCGTCGGAGTCGAGGGTGTACGAACCCATGCGAGAGGGCGAGCGCCATCCGGTTGTCATGATGCACGCCAACACGTCTGCACCTCCGGGTTCCCTTTCGACGCTCGTAACGCGGATCGGGCTCGCGCTGGATCCCGGTCTCCGCATCAACCGGGTGCTGCCGTTGGACGTCGTCTATCGTGAGGGCGCTCGGGGATCGGCGCGGCTCGCGTCATTGATGATGGCGCTGGTCACGGTCTGCGTCCTGGTCCTCTCGGGCGCGGGGATGTCGTCCCTCCTCTCCTTCACGGTGACCCGGCGGACGCGGGAGATCGGGATCCGGTCGGCGTTAGGCGCAGATCCGGGACGCATTTTGTTGAGCATCTTCGGGCGCGTGCTCGCGCAACTGGGCGCGGGGAGCGCGGTCGGGCTGTTCCTGGCGTGGTCGCTGAATCAGGGTACGAGCGGGGAACTGCTGGGTGAAAGTGGCGGCCTGGTCGTCGCAGGCGTGGTGCTCCTTGTGTCCGTCGCCGGATTCCTGGCCGCGTGGGGGCCGGCGCGGAGAGGGCTGCGGATCCAGCCGGCCGATGCGCTGCGTTCAGAATGACACCTGACGTCCCGACTATTTCCGCCGCGTCGGTGCCGTGAGGCCGATCCGCTGCATGACGGCCGGGTAGCGTGGATCGGTGCGCAACGTGTCGTACATCGATTCGGCCGCGAAAAAGATCAACCCGACGCCGCGCGTCTCGATCGCCCGGTTCAGCCACGTGAACGCAGCATCGCGATCGCCCAACCCGGCATAGATCGCCGCCACTCCTTCGGCGGGCACGTAGGAACGCCCCTCGAGCGCCTGCGCCTCCTTGAGCGCGTCGGCACGACGCCCCGCTCGCGCGTAGATGAAGCCGGCGATCCCCGACTCGTAACTGCCGAGCCTGACGCTATCGGGTGGAAGGGCGGCGATTGCCTCGGTATACCGGCCCTGTGCCGCGAGCACACGCGCGCGTTGCACCTTCGCGACCGGGTACGACGGATCGATCTCGAGCGTGCGCCGCAGCACCGAATCCGCCGCCTCGAACTCGTTCTTCCACGAAAAGACGGTAGCGATCCGTGCATTGGTGATCAGTGAAAGCGGCTCCAGTTGCCTCGCGCGCTGCAGCGAAGCCATGGCGTCGTCGAGGCGACCTTGTGCCGCCAGCCCCCAGGTGCGGAAGAACCAGGTCTGCGACAGCGTGGAATCGAGGTCGATGGCGCGCGCGAGCTCCCGGTCCGCGGCGGCCCAATCCCACGTATTGAACGTATGGATGAGGCCTAACGACATGTGTGCCTCCGCCAGCGTCGCATCGAGCAAGATGGCGCGCTCGGCGGACTGGCGGGCCAGGGCGAACAGTTCCGTGGGCGCCGCACTGCCGGTCCAGGCTCGAATCGTATAGGTGTCGGCGAGGCCGGCGTGCGCGCGGGCGTAATTCGAGTCGATGGCCAGCGCCTGCTTGAAGTGTTCCTCGGCCTCCTCCATCGACGCCGCGGTTCGCAGGTCGAAGAAATGACGGCCCTTGAGGTAGCGATCGTACGCCTCGGCGTTCACCGTGTGACGCTCGGCGAGGCGAGCCCGCTCCCGGGGGAGGAGGCTCAACTGAAGGTTGTCGGCAATGGCGCCGGCGAGTTCCGTCTGCAGCGCAAGCACATCACCCCAGTTCCTGTCGTAGCGATCCTGCCAGAGCAGCGAGTCGGTGGCCGTGTCGTAGAGGCGTGCCGTGATGGTGACGCGGTCGCCATCGCGTCTCACCGACGCTTCGAGGATCCGCGACACATCCAGCTCCTCGCCGATCTGCCTCATGCTGAGGTTGCGACCCTTGTAGGCAAACGCCGCCGTCCTGGGCGTGACGCGGATCCGACCGATTTGTGCGAGTGCGGCGGTGAGTTCCTCGGTCAAGCCGTCGCTGAAATATTCATTCGCCGGGTCGGCGCTCATGTTCACGAAAGGAAGCACCGCGATCGACCCAGGCGCTGATCCTGTCCCGGCCACACGCCAGAACCACAGCGCGGCAGCCATCACCAGCGCAAGCACCGCCGCCACTGCCAATGATCGTCGTGAGAAGAAGGTCGCCTGACCGCGCTGTTCCCGCGCCCGGCCGCCTGACGCGGACAACGCGCCACCCAGTGCGTCATCGAGTGACTGCACGAACTCGCGTGCGGAACTGAATCGATGTGACGGCTCCTTGGCCATGGCCCGTCGCAGCACATCGTCAACAGCAGGTGGTATCATCTCGCGGAAGGCCAGCACCGAAGGCACGCTGTCCCGCAGGTGCTTCCCGAGGATCCGGTGCGCGGACTCGGCACGGAACGGCGGTACACCCGCCAGCATCTCGAAGACCACACAGCCGAACGAATAGATGTCGCTGCGCGCGTCGAGTTCATGGGATCCCGTTGCCTGCTCGGGACTCATG
>CBIHMX010000473.1:0-3027 GCA_966211115.1 uncultured Gemmatimonadaceae bacterium
TCACGAGATCGGCCGGGACATCCCCCGCGAGTTCCGCCGCCTGCAGGATGCCGGGCGGGTCGAGGTCACGTCGTCGGCCGCGACTCACGGGTTCCTGCCGATGCTCAAGCACGAGGAGAGCATCCGGTTGCAGTTGGCGTTAGGCGCGGCCGAGCACCTTCGGGTATTCGGACGCGCGGCCGAAGGGTGCTGGGTTCCCGAATGCGCCTGCCGTCCCGCCGGGGCATGGGCCCCGGCCGACCAGCCGCCGGTCGTGCGCCCCGGAACCGAGCATCACGTAGCGTGGGCCGGGTTCCGGTACTTCTTCGTCGACTCCCACATGGCGCGGGCCGGCCGGCCGTTAGGCGTCTACGGTGAGTATTTCGACGGGGAGACGTTGCGACTGTCGCTGACGTCGCCGGACGCCGCCCCGGTGGCTTCGCGGACGCCTTACGAGGCCTACCGCGTGACCGACGCGACGGCGGCGCGCGAAGTGGCTGCGTTCGTGCGCGATCCGCGGTCGTCGGCGCAGGTCTGGAGCCGGCATGGCGGTTATCCCGGCGCGGCCCCGTATCTCGAGTTCCACAAGATCCGCTGGCCCGGCGGGCTCAAACTGTGGCGGGTCAGCCCCGCCGGCACCGACCTTGGCGAGAAGGAAGCGTACGTGCCTGACGAGGCGCGGCAGCAAGCCACCTGGCACGCGGGACACTTTGCCCACCTGCTCGACGAGGTGCGCACCGCGCAAATCGCGGGGCGCGGTAACCAGGGGACGAAGCAAGGGACAAAAGGGCTCGAGGACGGGCTGGTCGTCGTGGCCCCGTTCGACACGGAGTTGTTCGGACACTGGTGGTTCGAGGGCCCAGACTTCCTCGGCGATTTCTACGCGCAGCTTCCGCAGTACGCAGGGCTCAGGGCAACGACCGCCGGCGGGCATCTCGATGCGCACGGGCCGCGGCACGGCTTGCGCCTCGCGGAAGGGTCGTGGGGTGCGAATGGCGACTTCTCGATGTGGAATGGTCCGCTGGTCGAGTGGACCTGGCCCGTCATCTGGGACATCGAGGATCGCTTCTGGACGCTGGCGCCGCGTGCGGTTGCGGATGGCCGAATACACGAGATCCTGGCGCAGGCGGCACGTGCCATGCTCCTGCTTCAATCATCGGACTGGCAGTTCATCATCTCCACCGGTGAGGTTGCGGATTACGCGGTCAGGCGGTTCAACGGCCACGCCGAAGACTGCCGATTGCTGTTGTCTGAGCTCGAACGCAGCCTGGATGGAGGCGACATCGAAAATGGTGTAAGGCTGGCCAGGGAAATGCAGCAACGCGACGATGTGTTCCGCGTGATAATTCCATCGATCCAGAAAGCGCTGAACGAAGACTGAGAGGTTCCTCGAACGTCTGCCGTCAGCTGTCTGCCCTCTCACATCCAACGCCGTTGTCCTCGGTCGTCATTCACGGACACTTCTACCAGCCGCCTCGCGAGGATCCGTTTCTTGACGAGGTCGAGACGGAGCCGTCGGCCGCTCCGTTCCACGACTGGAACCAGCGGATCGAACGCGAGTGTTACCGCGCCGTGGTGGCCGCACGGGTCACCAGTAGCGACGGGCGCATCGAGCGGCTGGTGAATACGCTCGAATCGATCTCGTTCAACTTCGGCCCCACGCTGCTCGAGTGGATGGAGCGTGAGGCCAAACCGACGTACGAAGCGATCCTTTCCGCCGACGCGGACAGCGCGCGCCGGCTCGGCGGGCATGGGAATGCCATCGCACAACCGTACCACCATACGATTCTTCCGCTGGCGACGCGGCGAGACAAGCGCACCGAAGTCCGCTGGGGGATGGAGGATTTCCGCCGTCGTTATGGTCGCGAGCCGGAAGGCATGTGGCTGCCGGAAACGGCGGTGGACCTCGAGACGCTCGAGGTGCTGGCCGAGGAAGGCGTCCGGTTCACCATCGTGGCGCCGCACCAGGTGACCAGGGCGCCGGCCGGCGGACGACCAGGATTGTGTCGCCTGCCCGGCGGCAAGTCGATTGCGCTGTTCGTGTATCGGGGCGATTCATCGCATGCGATCGCGTTCGGTGGTGCGTTGCACGACGGGCTGGCGTGGGGGCGCACCCTGGCGGACGCGGTCCATGCCCTCGAGGCCCCGTCGCCGGGAACCGAGCCCCAATCCACCGAGCCGCGACGGCGCATCCGCCGCACGCCACCGGTGACCGCCGTCGCGGCGCGCAACAACCTCGTGGCGGTCGCCACGGATGGCGAGACGTACGGTCATCACCACAAGTTCGGCGAGATGGCGCTGGCGCGGGCCCTCGAGGAAATCCGCTCGTTAGGAATCCGAATCGAGAATTTCGGTTCGTTCCTCGCCAGGAACCCGGCGGTGGACGACGTCGAGCTGGTATCGCCGACGTCATGGAGCTGCGCCCATGGCGTCGGGCGCTGGAAGGAGGATTGCGGCTGCCGGATCGACGGCCTCCGGTTCCCTTCACAGGCCTGGCGGGCACCACTCCGCACCGGGCTCGAGGCGCTCGCCACGGAACTGCACGCAATCTATGAACGTGAGGCGATCCGGTTCATTCCCGATCCGTGGAGTGCGCGCGACGATTACGGGTCAGTCGTCGCGTCTGATGCCGCCTCTTTGGAACGCTTCGTGGCGTCGGTGGCCACCAGGGCGCGCACCGAGGACGACCGCGTCCGGGCGCGCGAACTGCTCGAACTGGAGCGGGACGCGCTGCGGATGTTCACGTCCTGCGGCTGGTTCTTCGACGACATCGGCGGCATCGAACCGCGCCAGGATCTTCGTTATGCAGCACGGGCCATTGTCCTCGCCGGTCCGGCGGCAGCGACCGCGGAAGCGGCACTGCTCGACACGCTATCGGATGCCGCCAGCAACGATCGCACCGTCGGCACGGGTCGCGACGTCTACCTGCGTCATGCACGGCCGGCCTTCTCCGCGCCACTGCGGCACGCCGCCGCGGCCGTGGCGGCCCGCCACGCGGCCCCGGGCGAACGACGGCGGTTGACGTCAGCAGCGGTCGAGATCGAGGAC
>CBIHMX010000474.1:0-3022 GCA_966211115.1 uncultured Gemmatimonadaceae bacterium
CGGAACAATCACTCCCTGACCTTATGAAAAAGCGCCGCCTTTTCGGGCGGCGCCATTTGCGGTGCTGCGGTACGCGGCTCAGCCGGCCGCGATCCTCATAAACAGAAGGCCAAGCGAGAACGCACCGATCGCGAGGGCAATCACGGCCGCCGGCGACAGGTTCATGTCCTTCTTGTACCAGGGCGCGATGGCCATCCCGGAAGCCGTCTCCGGCAGCGCAGCCATGACCCGCGCCGCAAGGTGCGGCGGCGTCACGACGCGACGACGGCGATCGGTTTCCTCATCCAGCCGACGCCAGAACTCGAGCGAGCGAGCCTGGTCGCCACGCATGCCCGTCGGCTCAGGAGCTTCTCCGTCGAGCCAGCGATGGATGTGGTCCATCGTTGCAACCGGAGCCAACGGAACCTCACGGTCCGCCAGTGGGGCATTGCCCTCGGCCGGCTGCTTGCCGCCCTCCCGGGCAGCCTCTCCGCGCCTGTTCGGCTCGTACATGTCATCCAGGTTCATGCGTATTTCTCCTCCAAAAGTGCCTGGAGCGCTTCTCGTGCGCGATGCACGCGCATCTTGAGTGCTCCCACCGTTGTACTCAGTAGATCCGCCATCTCTTCGTACGAGCGACCTTCAACGTGCTTCATGATGAAGGCTTCCCGCAGTGACACAGGAAGGGTCTGCAGCGCACGGTCGAGGTCCGACCGCAGCTCGCTCAGATCCAGCTCCTCCTCGGGATTCGCGTACCCGGTTGGCTGGTCGTCCTCGTCGTAGCTGAGATGCGTCCGACGAATGTTCTTCAGCCAATCCTTGCACCCGTTCGCCACGATGCGGAAAACCCAGGCATCGAACCGTCCTCGTACCTCGGCCAAATGGCTGAAGGCCTTGATAAAGGACATCTGGAGGATGTCTTCCGCGACATCGGGGCTCCCGGTCATCCCAAGAGCATGCCGGAACAGCGGATCGGAGTAACGGTGAATGAGGATGGAGAAGGCGTCCCGATCGCCCGTTAACACCCGAGCGATTATCTCCTGATCCGCATCTACCTGGTCTATCTGTTCGGCGGGCACCGTCGATTTCACGTCGGGAGCATAACCCGTTCGCCCACTTCTGGATAGTCCGGTTCCACCGGTCTGCTGCATGGCATATGCTGTCACGCCTTTAAGACGAGCCGTGGCCCGCGGCGTAACAGGATCGGTCATTTTCGCGCGCTATTTTGCCTGGAACACCGACCATCCCCCTTTCCGCACCTCAGTTCCGTGTTCGTCCAGCCGGGGCGGGCGACGCCGGACAGTCCCTGGAATAGCAGGACTCACGCCGCTCTCCGGACTCGCAGAAACCGCGGCCAAAGCCTCTTTCACTGTCCTGACGATGCCGCAGGGTACACCAACCTGTTGCAAGGCGCGAAGCCAGTGATTGGCAACATTTTCGGCGAGCCGATTGGCAATTGTTGTCACAACACGGTCTCGTTGCGCGAGCCGTCCGGGATTTGCCGCGAGTGCTGGATCGGCGCCGAGTTCGTTCAGTTGAAGGGCCGAACACGCTGCCTTCCACTGCGCATCATTGCCTACCGCGAGCACCAGCCACGCGTCGGCGGTCGCGAACAACTGATATGGAACCAGGTTCGGGTGCCCGTTTCCCCAGCGCTTTGCGTCCACTCCACTCACGAGCGAATTCTGCGCGACGTTGATCAACGCGGCGGTCGCCGACTGCTTGAGCGAGATGTGGAGGTGTCGATCCTCCGCGGGCAGCGGCTGGAGTGATCGATCCCGCTGCAGCAGCGCACCGAGTATCGCGATCGCCGCATCCTTTCCGGTGATGATGTCAGCGAGCGCGATTCCAGCCTTCATTGGTTCGCCATCGCGTTCGCCCGTTATCGACATCCATCCGCATTCGGCCTGAACGACGAAGTCGTATCCGGGTCGCGGATTCCCGGGACCAAAACCAGAGATCGTGCACCAGATGAGCTGTGAGTGCCTCGCAAGCAGGTCACGCGCAACGATTCCCCTGGCAGCCAACGCACCATCCCGAAAGTTCTCGAGGACGACGTCGGCACCGGCGATAAGCCCTTCGAGGACGGTCCGGTCGGCTGAGTCAGCGAAGTCGAGTGCGATCGAAAGCTTGTTCCGGTTACAGCACAGGTAGTAGGCGCTTTCTCCGTCTGGGGCGAACGGCGGTCCCCATGCTCTGGATTCGTCGCCATCGCCCGGTTTTTCCACCTTGATGACGTCGGCACCGAGGTCGCCCAATGTCATACCGCACAGCGGCCCGGCGAGGACACGCGACAAATCGAGAATTCGGGTGTTTTTGAGGCTTATTGTCACGATAATGCGCCTTTAGTGTCGCTATGGTATGACATGCTTGACTTCAACATGAATCCCGGTTCAAACAGCGCAGGTTATGCTCGAACGTCCTTGCGTATCTCTCAAGTGATCATATACTTAGCGCCGCAGAAAACCCACGAAAGCCTCGCGACCAGTCGTACCCGGACTCGGCGGCACCCAGATTGACCGCCACTGCACAGCAGCCCACGCCTGGCTCTCCCCCGCCCGCACCAATGACCGAAAAGGCTGGTCCGAACGACGACATTGCTCCTGCGTCCGGCGAGCCGGCGCCGACCCCGCCACCGCCCAAGCGCAGTCCGGGACATCGCGGTCAGGACGTCCGTGACACCGTCGCTGAGCTGGCCGCCCGCGCTCACGAGATCAGCCTCGAAGCGGGGAGCAAGATGTCGGGTGCGCTCCGTGACGTCATCGGCGCGGCCGCTGGCATGACCGCCTTCGCGGTGGAAAGCGCTCGCGATCTCGTCAACTACATGGTGCGTCGCGGGCAGATGACGCAGGAAGAGGCCGACAAGCTGATCCGGGAAGCGGAAGAAGCGAGCTCCAAACGAGGAAAGGCGCCCAAGGCCGACGCGGTAAAGAAACCTGCCTCGGAATCGAAGCCCAAGGCTGCGCCCAAGGCACCCGCCCCCAAGAAGCCCGCGGCCACCGCCGCAAAGAAGCCCGCCCCCAAGAAACCCGCCGCCAAGAAA
>CBIHMX010000475.1:0-3012 GCA_966211115.1 uncultured Gemmatimonadaceae bacterium
GCGAGGTCGGGGCGGCGTGAGGACGTGAGGACGTGAGGTCGTGAGGGCGTGAGGGCGTGAGGTCGTGAAGGCGTGAGACGTGAGGCGTGAGGTCGGACGGGTGAGGCGGGGCCTCAGGTTGCGACGCCGGCGGCTTGGACCTGTTCCCAGGCGTGGTAGCTCGAGCGGACGAGCGGGCCCGATTCGACGTGCCTGTAGCCCATGGCGAGCCCTTCGACGCGCAGCGCCGCGAACTCCTCCGGTGTGTAATAACGGTCCATCGGCAGGTGATCGTTGGACGGCCGCAGGTACTGTCCGAGCGTGAGGATGTCGACGTCGACCTCTCGCAACTGGCGCATGACCTCGAGTACTTCCTCGACCGTCTCGCCGAGTCCCAGCATGATGCCGGTCTTGGTCGGAATGTCCGGTGCGAGCCGCTTTACGAGCCGGAAGATCGACATCACCCGTTCGTAGCGACCGCCCGGACGTGCCCGCTTGTAGAGACGGGGGACGGTTTCGGTATTGTGGTTATAGATCTCGGGCCGCGCCTCGAGGACTTTTGCGATCGCCTCTTCGTCGCCCTGAAAATCGGGGACGAGCACCTCGACCGAGCAGGTGGGGATGCGATCGTGAATGAGACGAATGGTTTCGGCGAAGATGCCGGCGCCATAGTCGTCCAGGTCATCGCGGTCGACCGAAGTGATGACCGCGTGTCGCAGATTCATCGTCGCGGCGGCTTCGGCAACGCGGCGGGGTTCCTCATAATCGGTGATTGGCGGCCGTCCGTGGCGTACGGCGCAGTAGCCGCAGTTCCGGGTGCAGACGTCGCCCAGGATCATGAACGTGGCGGTGCCGTGCTCCCAGCATTCGCCTACGTTGGGGCAGTGGGCCTCCTCGCAAACGGTATGGAGGCCCAACTCCCGCATTAAATGCTTGAGACGTATATAGTTAGAGCCGCCGGGAGCCTTTACCTTGAGCCAGCTCGGCTTCCGCTCCGGGAGCGGCTCCACTTTGTGGCGGCCCATGATCTGATACAGCGTATCCGACATCTGCCTGTGGTGACGGTACTTCCGAGCCCGAAGCGGGACGGGCGGGCCAATTTAGAGGTGGTGCAGCGAATCAACACCGGAACCTAACCGGTGAGCGGAATTTTCAGCAGTTATCGACAGCTGGGCGGGGTGTATGCAAGCGCAACGAGGAAGCCGTGTTAGATCATACAGCGTACCGAAACCGGGTCGCGTAACCCTCCGTAAGACTGGATAGAACAGTTCAAACCGGGGATGTACATGCTGCGCACCATTTTCATGATCGGGCTGCTGGCGATTGGCGGCCTGTTTTTGCTGAAGCTCGTTTTCGGGGTTCTGGGTGTCTTCTTCGCCTTGCTGATTGGGTTGCTCAAGGCGGCGGTTTTCATCGCACTGGTCGGCGCGGTGCTCTACCTGGTCATCCGGATCGTGAGTCCGGGAACGGCACAACGACTCAGGGAGCGCTGGTCTGGCGGCGGTATGTAGGCGCCGGCAGTTGTTGCTTTGTTGGGACGGGCCTCTCTCGTGGGGCCCGTTCGCTTTTTGGAACAGTTGGTTTCTAACCCCAATTCCACCGTTCCTGGTGCGGGCGGATTGGCGCGGTACGTCAACGGCTGGAGAAGCGAGTCGACGCGAATCGACGCGGATCTTTTTGCGCGAAACTATTGGGGTCTGACCCAGATGTTCGGGAATGGGGAATAGAACAATTGGGTCTGACCCGATTTCGTATTGCTTCGGCGGCAGATGGCTTTAGCGTGGAGTGTCATCGTTCCTCGAGGCTCAGCATGGTCCGCGTTATTGCAGTAGCCGTCATCTCAGCACTCACGGCAACTGGCGCAGTGGCGCAGACGGAGCCCGCTGGCCCCAGGGCGACGATAGTGGAGGAGCTGCGGCTCGACGCGAGCGCCGAGGACTTTCCAAGGGTGGGCCAGCTCTACGTGGGCCCGCGTGGGCATATCGTCGTTCCGATCCAGATGGACCAGCAACTGCGGATTTACGACTCAACGGGCAAGAAGGTCGCGATGGTTGGGCGCCGCGGGGGTGGGCCAGGTGAGTTCGGACACCTATCGATGCTTGGGTGGACGTCCGATTCGATCTGGGTCACGGACATCGACCAGCGGCGTACCACATACTTCGCGCCGAATTACAAACTCCTTCGCACGCAAATCTGGCCGCCACGCGAGATGCGAGAAGGTCCACGCAGTTCGTTTGACCCGCTGGTCAGGCTCTCGGATGGGTCGTGGCTGGGTCAAGGCATAACGTGGGCATCCAGCGGTAACGGTTATGCGAGTCACATTTTGGTGCAATCAGCCTCAGGGGCGATGCGAACACTGCTGTCGACGTCGACGGAGAACGATCCGCGAATGATGTGGGTGGCGGGATTCGGCAGGTCCGTTCCGTTTTCGCTCCAGCCACAATACGCGTTTGCGAGGGACGGCGGTCGTGTCGGCGAACTGAAGGCACCAATTCCCGAACGACAGGCGAGTCACTACACGGTGACAGTCATTGACGCCACGGGGGACACAGCGTTCGCTCGCGCGTATCCCTTCCGCGGAGAGCCGATCCCCCGTCGCGTTGCTGACAGCGTCCTCGCGGCGATGATCCCGACGTCAGGCCACGCCGTCGAGGGACCAGCCGACCTGCCACTGCGTTTCCAGGCGATGGCCAAAGAACGCATGTCCTCGTGGTTCATTCCGGTGGAAACGATCACGCTGGGCCTCGACCGTACGGTGTGGATCAGCATGCGCCTCTCGGATGAAGGGCGCGCGTACCTTGTGCTGGATCGGGAAGGAGACCCCGTCGGGTCGGTCGTGGTGCCGAGTCCGTCTCGCATTCGCCAGGCAAGCGCGTCACGGATCTGGGTGACCGAAACCGACCAGGATGGCTTGACGAGCGTCGTGCGCTATCGTGTTCAGGGGCTTTCCTGCAACCCGGCCAAGTGCTGACGCCTTCGTAGGGAATCGGGAATCGGGAATCGGGAATCGGGAATCGGGAATCGGGGAATAGG
>CBIHMX010000476.1:0-3011 GCA_966211115.1 uncultured Gemmatimonadaceae bacterium
CTTCACTGACCCGGGCGGCCGTATCGAAATAGAAGCGCAGCGACGCCTCGTCGTAGACGATCTGCATCGCCCGGCCGCCTAACACGTACGACGGCCGGACGAGGACCGGATAGCCGATGCGCTCCGCGCTTTCCACCGCTTCGTCCACGCTCGTTGCGGTGCCGTTCTCCGGCTGGTGGATGTTCAGGTCGCGGGCCACCTGCTCGAACCGCTTCCGGTCCTCGGCGATGTCGATCGCGTCGGGCGACGTGCCGAGGATGGTGACGCCCGCGGCTTCGAGCGCCCGCGTGAGCTTGAGCGGCGTCTGCCCGCCGAGCTGCACGATCACGCCCTTCGGTTGTTCGCGGTGCACGATTTCGAGCACGTCCTCGAGCGTCAGCGGCTCGAAGTACAGCTTGTCGGAAATATCGTAGTCGGTGGAGACCGTCTCGGGGTTCGAGTTGATCATGATCGCCTCGTATCCCCGCTCGCGGAGGGCCATCACCGCCCGGACGCAGCAGTAGTCGAACTCCACGCCCTGTCCGATGCGATTGGGGCCGCTGCCGAGGATGATCACGCACTCGCGGCCGGTCTTCGGAACTTCGCTTTCGTCGTCGTAGCTGCTGTACAGGTACGGCGTCGACGACGGGAACTCACCGGCGCAGGTGTCGACGATCTTGTACGCCGGGCGCACGCCGAGCTGCCAGCGCCGCGCGCGGGCCTCGTCCTCCGATTCGTTGCGCAGCGCCGCCAGTTGCCGGTCGCTGAAGCCCATGCGCTTCATGGCGCGGATGTCGCCGGCGTCCGGTTCGCCCAGCGCCGCATAACGAGACTCGGCGTCGAGCAGCTCCCGCATCTGCTGCAGGAACCACGGGTCGATCGCCGTCAAGGCGTAGAGTTCGTCGTTGGTCAGGCCGGCGAGCATGGCCCGCTTGAGCTGGAACACGCGTTCCGGCGTCGGCTGCGCCAGCGCGCCGCGCAGCGCTTCCATCGTCTCGTCAGGCAGCCGGTCGTCCAGCAGGCGCGAGCCAATCACCCAGCCCGTGCGCCCCGATTCGAGCGCGCGCAGGCCCTTCTGGAAGGCTTCCTTGAACGTGCGTCCGATGGCCATGGATTCGCCCACCGACTTCATCTGCGTCGTCAGGCGCGGGCTCTCGCTGGTGAACTTCTCGAACGCAAACCGGGGGCACTTCACCACCACGTAGTCCAGCACCGGCTCGAACGACGCCGGCGTGGTCTTCGTGATGTCGTTCGTGATCTCATCGAGCCGGTATCCCACCGCCAGCTTGGCGCCGATGCGCGCGATCGGGAATCCGGTCGCCTTCGACGCCAGGGCCGACGACCGCGACACGCGCGGGTTCATCTCGATCACGACCATCTCGCCGGTCTGCGGGTTGGTCGCGAACTGGATGTTGCACCCGCCGGCTTCGACGCCGATCTCCCGGATCACCCGGCAGGCGGCATCCCGCATCACCTGGTATTCGCGGTCGGTGAGCGTCATCGCCGGCGCCACGGTGATCGAGTCCCCGGTATGGACACCCATCGGGTCGAGGTTCTCGATCGAGCAGACGATGACGACGTTGTCGGCAAAGTCGCGCATGACCTCGAGCTCGAACTCCTTCCAGCCGAGCAGCGACCGCTCGATCAGCACCTGGCTCACCGGCGATTCGGCCAGCCCGCGCCGGACGATCTCCTCGTACTCCTCGCGGTTGTAGGCGATGCCCCCGCCGGCGCCGCCTAACGTGAAGGACGGCCGGATGATCGCCGGATACCCGGTGAACTCGGCGATCGACTGGGCCTCATCCCACGTGCGCGCGATCCGGCCCTGCGGCACCTTGAGCCCGATCCGCTCCATCGCCAGCCCGAACTCCTCGCGATCCTCCGCCACCCTGATGGCGCGCTGCTTGGCGCCGATGAGCTCCACGCCATACTTCTCGAGCACACCGGTCTCGGCCAGCTTCATCGCGACGTTGAGCGCCGTTTGTCCCCCCATCGTCGGGAGAAGCGCGTCCGGCTTCTCGCGCGCGATCACCATCTCGACGTATTCGGCCGTGACCGGCTCGAGGTACGTCTGGTCGGCGACCTCGGGATCGGTCATGATCGTCGCCGGGTTCGAGTTCACGAGGATGACCTTGTAGCCCTCCTCGCGCAGCGCCCGCGCCGCCTGCGTGCCCGAGTAGTCGAACTCCGCGGCCTGGCCAATGACGATTGGCCCCGAACCAATCAGGAGGATCGTGTGGATGTCGTTACGACGCGGCATCGAGTCTCAGCGAAAGGCGATGGAAATTGGGGTCAGACCCCATTTTCGTGGTCGACCATCATCGCGACCAAACGCTCGAAATCTACTTCCGGTGTCCAGCCGAGTCGCGACTTCGCCCGCGCCGGATTGGCAAGCCGGAGCGGCGCGTCCGAGGGTCGAAGGAGCGAGGGATCGCTATCGACGTGCTCCTTCCAGTCGAGTCCCACGCGACGGAACGCGACGTCGCAGAATTCGGCGACCGAGTGTGCCGTGCCGGTGCCAATGACCAGGTCTTCCGGTTCCTCCTGGAACATCATGAGCCACATGGCGCGCACGTAGTCGCCGGCAAAACCCCAGTCTCGACGCACGTCGATATTCCCGAGCGTCAATCGCTGTTGCCGTCCGTGGGCAATCCGCACCGCCGCCCGCACGATCTTGCGCGAAACAAACGACTCACCGCGACGTGGACTCTCGTGATTGAACAGGATGCCGGTGACGGCATACAGCCCGAACTTCTCGCGGGCGTGCTCGATGGCGCCCATTGCATCTACCTTCGCCCGGCCGTACGGGGACGCGGGATCGCGCGGCGCCGATTCATCCTGTGCGTGCGGTTCGGCGGCGAAAATTTCGCTACTCCCTGCAAAGAACAAACGCGGCGACGGCAGTTCCTCGAGGATCGCCTGCACCAGCGTGAACGTCGGCAGCGATACGCCCAGTTCTGTCCCAGCAGGATCCTGAAACGACGTCGATACCCGAGATGGTCCGGCAAGGTGGTAGACCTCGTCCGGTCGCT
>CBIHMX010000477.1:0-3000 GCA_966211115.1 uncultured Gemmatimonadaceae bacterium
GCCCGGACCACTGCCGCCTAACGTTGGAACGGCGAGCGGCGGCTGGGCGGCGCCGTCGGAGAGCGCGGCCAGCAGCGCCTTCGCAAAGTCGCCGTCCATGGGCGCGCGCTGGGCGGGATAACCGTCCTCCCACTGCAGGCGCGCGATCCGGGGATACCTGGCGCGCGTCGCTGCGTCGGGGGTATCGCGGACGATGTGGTACCCCTGTGCGGTGATGTGCCGCTCGATGACTTCGCGCAGGTGTTCCGGCCGCTGCGCAGGAACGAGCCGGACATCGAACGACGCAAACGACTCGGTGGAGATCACGTTCGCCCCGTTTTCCTGGACGCCGCCGACGCGGATGCCGCGCACGTTCAGTGCCGGCACCATGATCCGCTCGGCGAGCATGGCGTTGTCGGCCTCGGTGCGGGCGAGACCAAGACCGGCGCGCAGCGCCGAGTCGACCGGTGGCAGGCTGCCTAACGCGGATCGCTCGGCGGCGGTGATCGGGCGGACGTCGTCGTAGAACCCGGCGATCGTGACCCGGCCGTCGTCGTCGCGCATCGACGAGATGAGGTTCGCGATCAGCGCGCCCGGATTGGGCGCCCAGTTGCCGTAGTGACCGCTGTGCAGCGGGCGAGTCGGTCCGTAGACGGTCATCTCGAGGCCGATCACGCCGCGCAGGCCGAAGACCGCCTGGAGCCGGCCGCTCTGGTGCACGGGACCATCGCAGAAGAGCCAGGCGTCGGCGGCGAGGATGTCGCGGTACTTCTCGAGGATGGCCTGGAGGTGCGAAGATCCCGCTTCCTCTTCGCCCTCGAAGAAGAACTTCACGTTCACCGAGGGCGCCATGTTCGCGGCGCGCAGGGCGTCGAGCGCGGTCAGCATGGCAATGATCGAGCCCTTGTCGTCGCTGGCCGATCGGGCGTAGATGCGCCAGTCTGGTTCGGTGTGCTGGCCGTCGGCCGGGAAGGGCATGTCCTTGCCGCCCTGGTAGAGCGCCTTGTCGCGGAGGACGGCCGTGAACGGCGCGCCCTGCCATTCACGCGGGTCCACAGGCTGCCCGTCGAAATGCGCATAGAGCATGATGGTCCGCGTGGCGCCTGGCACGCGGATTTCCCCGAAGACCGACACCGGCGCGTCCGGCACCTCGAGGACCTGTGCCGCGGCGCCGCGCTGCCGGAGCATCGTCACGAGGTGGTCTGCGTTGCGGCGGATGTCGGCGTGGCTGGAAGCCACGTTAGGCAGCGCCAGCAACGCCGAGAACTCGCGGAGAATCTTCGCCTCGTTGGCCTCCCGGTGCTTGCGCGCCGCGGCCCGTGCCTCGGCGCCGGATTGAGCCGTGGCCGGAGCAACGGCAGCGAGAAGGAGAAGGGGGAAAAGGTATGGAATGCGCATGAGCAATTATCTGGTGGAAGCAAGCCGGGGCCAATACTGGCACTGGGAGTGGAGGGGCCGAGTGGCCAACTCCGAAGTGGAGCCGCCGGGGCCAATAGTGGCAAATTGGAACTATCAATAAACAATCTGGGAACAGTAGAAGGTCACGGTTGGCCAACACCGGCCCCACGACGCTTCTTGGCACTGTGAGCGCTCGCTCCTCGCTCGAGATATCACTACCATGACCCTTTGAGACTCGGGCGGTAATTAGCGGTATGAGGTACTGACCCTCGACAAAGGGCTTTTGACGCGGGTCTTCGCCGAAACGGCGGATCTCGCGAATCGTGACGCGTACGATTCCAGCCGCGCCGTTCTGGGATCCCGATCCGCGTCGATTCGCGTCGACTCGCTTCTCCAGCCATTGACCTACCGCGCCCATCCGGCTACTAACCCCGCCGCAACAAACTCGAAAGAATGAATCCGCGCCGATTCGCCTCATCCGCGACAACTCGCTTCTCCATCAGTTGACCTGCCGCGTCAATCAGCCCTCGACGATTCGCTTCTCCGTCGACCGCCTCCCCGCGACAAGCGCCGCCGGGCGCGCTACGGAATCGTCAGCGTCCGCGACCAGTCAGACCCGGACGAGATCACGATCATCTGAACGTGTCGCGATCAGCGTTCTCGTTCGCGACCACCGCTGCCCCGACGGATCTCGATCTCGCCGTTCCCACTGACCAGGCGCAGGCGACGGCCACCGCTGCCTATCGTCCCGCGCAGCCGCGTTTTGGAAATCCGGCCCGAGACCTGGATGGGGAAGTCGGTGCGGATGCCGCCGTTGCCGGTCGAAGCATCCACGTCGGCGTTGAATCCGTCCGGCACCGTGACCTCGATTCGTCCGTTGCCGGTCGTGAACTCCATGTCGGCGTCCATGCGCAACTGGCTCATGCGGATCAACAGGTCGCCGTTGCCCGAACGCGCCGAAACCGGGCCCAAAGCAGTCGAAACGCTCACGTCGCCATTGCCGGAATTCGCGCTTACGGGGCCGCGCACGTTGTCGACGCTCACCTCGCCGTTGCCTGACGCGGCTTCCACTTCCCCCGCGGTGCCACTGACCCGGACTCGGCCATTCCCACTGCGCGCCACGAGCTCGGCGTACGCCCCCGTGACCGCTACATCCCCGTTACCTGAATGCACCGCGAGCCGAACACCAGCCGGCACACGGATCGTTACCTCGAGCGATGGCGGGCGATTATTGCGACTCCAGTTCCATCCGTTGCGACGGTTGGAGCGGAGGCCGGCATCCGAACACTCGTCGTCCTCGTTGTACATCGCGCAGATGGTGACGCCGTCCCCCGACCGACGCAGTTCGAACGCGATGTCGGTTACACGGCCATTGCGCAGCACCTTCTCCGCGCGGAACTCGACCTGTGAACCACTACTTTCCGTGACCACGATCTCACCCATTGGCGCGTAGAAGCGGAACCACTCGCCGCGCCCCACGGATTCGCTTCGCGTAAACACCTCGTCGTTACGGCCGAGCAGTTGTGCGGTCGCGAGAGACGGGGTCAGGACCAGTAGTGACAGGGCGATGCGTGCAGCGCGCATTTGCAGACTCGGCTAGGGTTTACGCCAGGTTCGACAGCC
>CBIHMX010000478.1:0-2997 GCA_966211115.1 uncultured Gemmatimonadaceae bacterium
CGGCTGGGAGGTTCGCGGCCGCCTTTCGTTGCGCGGATCGACGCGCGAGGTGCACCTGTTGGTGCGGGACGAGCCCTCGTCAGGCACCGTGCGGCGGCTGACCGGCGAATTCACCGTTCCCCGTCAGCCGCACGAAATCGGCGTCGCGTTCGGGATCCGGAGGCTCAATCCACTGCTGTGGGCGATTGGAGACGAGGTCCTGCTGCGGGTGGAGTTGCTGGTGCCGGTTACGCTGCTCCAGCGGGTAGCGGAGCACGCCCCCGTGCGCTGACCGGCCAGCTCGACTCCACGAGCTCCCCTCGCACGCCATGGATCACGTCGTTCAGGTGGACGACGATGCAGACGTGGTTGGGAATGATACGGACGACGTCCCCGACGCGCGGCTGCCAGTCGCTCCCGGCCAGGTCGAGGATGCCGTGTTCCTCTGACATCCGGACGACCTTCACCCCGGGCTGGTCGAGGACGACGCCATACCCGGCGGCGTCGCCCGCCGGCAGCGGCTCCCTGCCTAACGCCTTGCTGCCGGCGTCGATGACCGCCTGTCCCGGAACGGCCGTGCTGATGACGGTAGCCAGCACCGTCAGCGCGCAGTCTTCCCATCCGCAAGCGCCGACCTCCACCGTGGCGCGGTCGTTGTAGACGTAGGTACCGGGCCGCACCTCGGTCACGCCGGTCACCTCGTGCATGCGCCAGGCGGCGGGCGTCGATCCCCCGCTGACCACGGCCGGCGCCACGCCGGCATCGCCTAACGCCTGCAGGGTGGCGCCGAGTCCGGTGCGCAAGCCGGCGAGCGTCTCGTCCTGGAGGGAAAGGTGCTGGCGGACGTGGCCCGGATAGAACGCGATGCCCTTGTAGTTGAGCGGCGGGAGCCTGCGCACGCGCCTGGCGACGGCGATCGCCTCGGCGGCGGACGCCACGCCAACCCGTCGCATGCCCACGTCCACCTCGACGTAGACGTCGACCACGCGACCGATCGCTTCGGCGGCTTCCGCCAGCGGCTCAGCGGCGGCGATGGAATCGATCGCCACGGTAAGGTGCACGTCGCGATTGATGCCGAGTACGCGCCGCACTTTCGCTGGTCCGACTGGTGGATGGGCCAGCAGGAGATCGAGGCAGACATCCGACATGACCTCGAGTTCGCGCGGGGTGGCGCAGGTCAGCCCGGCGGCCCCCAGCCTCAGTTGCTCGGCGGCGATCCGGGGCGACTTGTGCGTCTTGACGTGAGGCCGGAGCGCCAGACCGTGCAGTACGCAGTAGGCCGCCATGCGATCGAGGTTGTGGGCCAGTCGATCGAGGTCGACCAGGGCGGCTGGCGTCTCCAGTGAGGCGATAAAATCTGGTTGTGTGGTGGGCCGGCTGACTGGCATGCGATCCTTGGAACGACGAGTACCGCGGGTATGGCCAGAACGCGGAAGGCGCGGGATACGCTGAGGAACACCGATACGGCATTGGTGAAGAGCTGGGCCGCCTAGCTGCAGTTGAGAATTTCACGGACGTGAGGCGGCCCAGCTCTTCACCAAAGCAGTACCCGCGTTCATCTGCGCGTTTCTGTGCCATCCGTGTTCCCGCCCTTCCGCGGAAATCGTCAGTTACCACCAACCAAGAACTTTCCACCAGAGAACGCCAAGGGTCGCCCACAATGTGATCGTCAGCAACGAAACCTTGAAGCCGATTCCCCACCACTCACCCTGAGTGACGTACTTTGCCCCGAAATAAATCGGAGCTGGTGTAGTACCGTAATGCGTCAAGCCCGCGCTCAGGTTCGAGTAATACGCGAGACCCAGCACCGCCAATGCCACCGGCGCGCCAGCGGCAATCGTCACCAACAGGAAGGGCGTGAACATCGCCGTGGCGTGCGCGGTGATGCTCGCGAAGGCGTAATGCGCGTAGTAGTAGACGAGGAGCAGCACCGCCAGCGCCGCCATCCAGCTCCAGCCGACCGTCCACCCGGCCACCACCTCGGCGAATCGCGTGGTAATCCCCGTTTCGCCTAACGCCTCGGCCATTCTCACCAGGCCGCCGTACCAGATGAACACGTCCCAGGCCGCCCGCTGCGACATGATGTCGTCCCAGTCGAGCACGCGCGTGAGCAGGAGCACCGCCACACCGATCAGCGCCACCACCGCGTAATGAATGCTGTGCCAGGCCTGCGTGATCCACAGGCCGGCCACCAGCGTGAACACGAGCTGCATCAGCCGCTCGTCGCGGCTCATGGGGCCGAGCTTCTTCAGTTCCTCGCGGGCGAACTCGGTGGCGTGCGGTGTGTGCTTCACCTCCGGCGGATAGATCCGGTAGATGAGCAGGGGCACCAGCAGGAGCGCCGCGATCCCGGGAACGATGCTGCCCAGCATCCACTTCGCGTACGAGATCTCGTATCCCACGGTATCGAGCGCGAACTTGGCGATCAGCACGTTCGACGCCTGGCCGGTCAGGAACATCGCGCAGGCAACGACGTCGCACTGGTAGACGGTCGCCATGAGGAAGGCGCCCAGCCGCCGCGACGTCGGCCCCGGCGTCGAGTCGTACGCCTCGGCCAGGCTGCGCGCGACCGGGAACACGATCCCGCCGGCGCGGGCGCTGTTCGACGGCACGATTGTCGCCAGCAGGGCGTCGGTCGACACCAGCGCGTACGACAGGCCTAACGACCGCTTGCCGAGGGCGCGGATGAACAGAAACGCAATCCGCCGGCCGAGACCGGTCTTGAGCACGCCGCGGGCGATGAAGAACGCGCACAGCACCAGCCAGACGATCGGGTCGGCATAGCCGCGGAGTGAATCCGCCGGCGTCATCGTGCCCGTGACCGCGATCGCGCAGACGCCGAGGAAGACGATGGCGCCGGCCGGGAGCGGCTGGACGATGGAGCCGACGATCGTGGCGGCAAAGATGGCGAAGAGCCGCCACGACTGGCCCGTTATCCCCTCGGGCGCGCCGAACGCCAGAATGATGAGCGCGGTGGCGAAGACGACGCCCCACCGCCACAGCAGTGCGGTTGAGGAG
>CBIHMX010000479.1:0-2997 GCA_966211115.1 uncultured Gemmatimonadaceae bacterium
GTATCCGCGGCATTCCCCCTGCGAAGAATGATCTGGGTGTTGGCTGCCCCGAAGCCCATGCCGCTCGGCGCGAAGGCGATGGAATCGCGGCTCGTAGACATGCTGACGCCGTGGACCTCGTGGAGTGGGCGGTGCTCGATGGTGTCGATTCCGGACACCACCGAGATGATCGCGCCGGCGGTGTCGAGGTGAACGGCCGTCAATGTTGCCCGCCTCAGCGCGGCATGCCGTGCCGTAGCCAGCAGCGACATCGCTGACGACGTGGCGGCATCGACCGCGACCCGGTCTCGATAGGCGGAAAATCGCGGGAAGGTCAGGCTGGCCATGAGCCCGAGGATGCTGATGGTGACGCCGACTTCGATGAGTGTGGTGCCGCTTCGCATGGAGCCTCCGTGGGAGCGCCACGATAGCACCATCGTGCGGGCCGCCCTTCATCATCACAACGCGGGTCCGATCAAATACCCGCAGACCGGCCTCGGCACTCGCCCTCGCTGTTTCGCTTTCGTAATGTGCAAGTCAGCCCAACACTTCAACTGGATGCCTTACGCATGCTGAAGCGACTCCTCGTATTCGCACTGATGGTGACGGCTGTGTCCTGCCTCCCGCCCACGGAAAGTGACTTTCAGATGGCCCAGACCATCAATGACATGAGCGACGCCGTGAATGAAGTCAGGCTGCTCTCCTACGAACTGCAGGATCGGGTCGACTCGCTCACGATGGTGGTCGCACGGCGAGATTCGGTTGTGCGTCAACTGGCGAACCTGGCCGGGGTGCCGTTCCCGCCGTGAGCCCGAAGGCTTAGTGTTAACGGATCTCAGAGCCACAACGAGGATTCATGCACATAACGATTCGCTACTGCGTCGTTTGAAACTACGAACCACGGGCCACCGGTCTGGCGGCCGAGATTCGTGAGGCGTATCCCGAAGCAACCGTCCAATTGCTGGAGGGGAGCGGTGGCGTTTTCGAAGTGGCACGAGATGGCGTCCTGGTCTTCTCCAAGCGCGCCCTGCGGCGTCATGCCAATCCTGGCGAGGTCGTCCGGCTGCTTGCTCCCTGACGCGACCGCCTGATGCGGATCGCGATTTCCACGGGAGGCGGCGACGCCCCGGGCCTGAACGCCGTCATCAGGTCTGCCGTGCTCTCGGCGCTGAATCGCGGCTGGGAAGTGCTCGGTATCTGCCGAGGTTACTACGGCCTGCTCGGCGAAGACGAAATCATCCCGCTTACGAAAGAGGCGGTCCGCGGCATTGCCCACATGGGCGGGACCATCCTGCGCACCACGAATCGCGGGAACCCGTTCGACTTTCCGGTCCTCCAACCGGATGGCACGTACGCGATGGAGGATCGATCCGGCGAAGTCATCGACAACGCGAAGAACCTCGGGATCGAGGCCGTGATCTCGATCGGTGGCGACGGATCGCTCTCTATCGCCCAGCGATTTTTCGAACGCGGGATGCGGATCGTCGGTGTTCCGAAGACCATCGACAACGACGTCAGCGGCACCATAACGACGTTCGGATTCGACACGGCCGTCACGACGGCGATCGAGGCGATCGACAAGCTGCACACGACTGCCGAATCCCACGATCGCGTCATCGTGCTCGAGGTCATGGGCCGGCACGCTGGATTCATCGCGCTGCACTCGGGGCTCGCCGGTACAGCCGACGTCATCCTGATTCCGGAAATTCCATACGACCTGGGCAAGGTGTGCGAGAAAATCATGGCCCGGAATCGTGCCGGTCGTCACTTCTCGATCGTCGTGGTGGCAGAAGGCGCCTATCCGCGTGGCGGCAAGGAGTCGATCATTGGAGAATCGCTGCCCGGTGAAAGCCGGCGCGTCGGTGGCATCGCAAGCCGCATCGCGTATGACATCGAGCAGATGACAGGGAAGGAGTCGCGCTCGCTCGTCCTGGGCCACCTGCAGCGTGGTGGGATGCCGACCGGCTACGACCGTCTGCTGGGGGCGCGTTTCGGGGGTGCGTCCGTGGAAGCGATCGAACAGGGAAAATGGGGGCACATGGTTGCCTTGCAATCGCCACATATCGTGACGATCCCGTTCACCGAAGCGCTGGCGCAACCGCGCCGCGTGGACCCGGACCACGACATCGTGCGGACGGCCCGGGCGACGGGGATTTCGTTCGGTGACTGAGGTACAGGTGCCGCAAGGCAGGTGCTGTGGAGAGGCACCTCGATTCGCGACAGGGGTACGGCTTCTGGTGACGAAATTGCCGCGCTTGCTGATTCTGCTTGCCTGTGTGACCGCCGTGGAGGTGGGGGCTCAGTCGCTCTCGCCAGCCAGGGCAAAGACGAAGGAGCAGCCCGCGGAAAAGGCTCGTCGAGAGCCGTCGATCCCGAAGCGATACGTGCCTCCCGCGGGGATGTGCCGGATCTGGGTCGACAACGTGCCGTCGGGCCGCCAACCTGCGCCAACGGATTGCACGACCGCTATCCGCAACCGGCCGCCTAACGCCCGGGTGGTGTTCGGGCCCGGCCGTAAAACCGACGACAAGAACGCCCCTCCGGTCCGCGCCAGGCCGGACACCACGCCCAAACGCAAGCCACCGGCCTGAGCGCCCGCGAAACGGGGTCAGACGCCATTTCAAAAAAACGGGGTCAGACGCCATTTTCGACCGGTCTTCCCTAAGGGAGACATGACGAAAATGGCGTCTGACCCCTTTCTTTAGAAATGGCGTCTGACCCCGTTTTGCGAACTGTTCAGGACAGGAGCCTTCCGCCCGATCACGAGGCGTTTGTCGCTGCCGAACCAACCACGGGACGCGTCATCGTCATCGCGCCGACGCGCGCCGCTTGCGAAACGATCGAGCTGGCGCTTGGCCTCCACATCGACACCCTGCTCGAACGCGAACATGGCGAGGAGATCAGGAACCTCGCCCGCGGCGGCAAGGGATTCGGGATCGTCGCGGGCACCGGCACTGGAAAGACGCTGGCCATCCGGCCCATCGCCGAGCAGATCCTTCGCACCACGTCGCTCCGCGT
>CBIHMX010000480.1:0-2994 GCA_966211115.1 uncultured Gemmatimonadaceae bacterium
AGCAGATGATCGAGAAGGCGAACACGCTCGTGAAGCAGGCGTCGGATCCAGCGCGCCTCTTCGCGCTGTTCCTGGCCGACGCGTCCGGCATGGCCAGGACCGAGAACCTGTTGAAGCAGTCGTGGAAACCGGAAGCGGTGGCAACCGGCCCTGGCGCGATCTACATCTGGTGCCCGAACGGCCTGCTCGAGAGCAAGGCCATGGACGCATTCGGTAAGGCGTTAGGCGACGGCGTCACCGTCCGGAACTGGGCGACGGTGAACAAGCTGATGGCACTGGTCGAGAAGCCCGGGCAGAAGCCAGCCTGACCGCATTGCGGGTCTTGAACTTCTGCCCTTTTACTGAGCCGGTCCTCGACGGCCTGTCCTGATCTCGTACCCCGGCGGCGGCTGCTTGTCCAGCAACCAGCGGACGAAGTAGTCCCAGCGCCGCCGCATCATGTAGTTGCCGGCTGCCCCGTAGCCATGCGCCGCGTTAGGTATCATCAGCAGGTCGAAGTCCTTGTTCGCCTTGATCAGGGCGTCAACGACGAGCTCCGTGTTTCCCGGCGGGACATTGTTGTCGAGCGTGCCATGTGCGAGCAGGAGTTTCCCCTTCAGGTTCTTCGCCTGCAACTGGTTGGCTTCGGGCGCGTAGTTGTCCGTGCCGTCGGGATTGCGCACCAATAGGCCCTGGTACCGTTCGCCCCAGTCGTCCTCATAGTTGCGCTGGTCGTGGTTTCCTGATTCGGCGATGCCAACCTTGAAGAAATCCGGGTAACGGAACATCGCGTCGGCGGTGATGAACCCGCCGCCGGAGTGTCCCCACATCGCCGCCCTGTCGATGTCGATCCAGCTGTAGCGCTGTGCCAGTTCCTTCATGCCCGCAACCTGGTCGGGAATCGTGTTGTCACGACCCATCGCGCCATAATACGCGTCGTGGAACGACTTCGAGCGGCCGGGCGTGCCCCGTCCGTCGATCGAGACGACGACGAAACCCAGTTCGGCCAGTGCCTGACGATCGCCGCGCGCCGCACTGAAGGACCGGCTCCCCACGCTGCCCGACTGCGGCCCCGGATACGCGTGGTTGATGATCGGGTATTTCTTCGTCGAGTCGAAATTGGTTGGCCGGAACAACAAGCCATACAGGTCGGTCTTGCCATCGGCCGCCTTCACCGAGATCGGAATCGGCGGCTTCCAGCCAGCGGCCAGCAGTGGCGCGACGTCGGCTTTCTCCAGCGGCATCACGAGCTTGCCCGCTGCATCCCGGACGGCTACGACGGCCGGCTTGTCGGGGCTGGAATAGGTGTCGACCAGGTACCTGCCGTCGGGAGAGAGCTGGATGCCGTGCGTTCCCTCGTCAGGCGTCAGCGACACGACGTTCTTTCCATCGAGCCCGACACGGTAATAGTGCTGGAAGTAGGGATCCTGCCCCGGTTCGCGGCCATTCGCGCCGTACCACAACGTTCGTGTCTCTTCGTCGATGCGGACGATCGAGGTGACCGGACCTTCGCCCGTCGTGATCTGGTTCTTGAGCGCACCACTGCCAAGATCATGCAGGTACAGCTGCCCCCAGTCGCTCTTCTGCGAATACCAGACGAACTCGTTGGTCTTCCAGAGCACCCGCCAGCCTGTGCGGGACTCGTAATGCGTCGGCACCGTCTCCGTGAAGACTGTCCGGACCGCGCCGGTGCTTGCATCCGCCACCTTCAATACGGCGTCCTTGTGCGCGCGGGACGTGGAGACGAGCGCCAGTTGTGAGGCATCCGGGCTCCAATTGTAGTCGTTCATGCTGATGTCGTCGCCTAACGTGGCGCGGTGGTAGTCGGGCGGCATTTGCAGCCTGACGATCCGCCCCGTCTCCACCTCGATGATGACGCGATGGATCATGGCGACGACGCTGTCGCCGGGGAGCGGATACTTCCACGTCCGCAGCGCCGGCCGACCGACCGAGGTGGTGAGCATGTGCATTTCGCCGACCCGGCGCTCATCCTGCTGTTGCGTGGCAATCTTCTTCGAGTCGGGCGACCAGAGCAGGATGGCCCGGTCGCTGGTCTTCCAGCCGGCGTTGTCCGTGGCGTAGCCGAAGTTCTCCTCGCCGTCGGTCGTCAGCGCGCGCTCACGCCCCGTGGCAACCTCGCGAACCCACAGGTTCCAGTCACGTATGAAGGCTGCATGACGACCGTCGGGCGACAGGACCGCCGGCGGCGTGCCACCACCGGCGCCACCACCTCGCCCCCCGCGACCACCCCGTCCGGTGCCCGAGGCGGTGGCCACCCCGGCGGGCACGCAACCTCGGCCGCCCACATCACACCTGAACCGGCGCTGGGCGAGGTTGAACGAGACGCTGTCCGCCCGCGCGTTCAGATCGATCTGCTCGAAGGGCAGTGAAGAGGCGTTGAAATTCCCCCCTGCCGCGCGCCCCAACGCCGTCGCCAGCCGTTCGTGGTCGAAGGCCGGCGCCACTCGTCGGGTTGCCGGCGCGACCAGCCGGAATTCGCTCCCCGTGGCCGATTCGGCGCGATACCAGAATCGCCCGTCAGGCAGCCAGTTGGCGCCGACCGTGCCGCCGACCACCAGGCCAGTGAGATTCGGCCCCAGGAGGTTGACCGCCCGATCGTACTCGGCGGCGGTCATCTGGCCGCTTTGGGCGATAGTCGTCGTCGTGAGCGTCGCAGAAAGGACGCCGGCGAGGGTAGCTTTTCGCAGCATACTGGGACGGGTGAAGGACGGACCGTCGCGATGACGGGATGGCCTCAAGCAATCAGCGGCGACAATATCGTTCAAGAGCAATGGACCTCCTGATTCCGCTCCTCTTCTATGGCGTCCCCATCTTTTCGGTGTGGGCGATTTCGCGGTACGGCCCCGTGAAAAGCCGATGGTGGCGCCACGAAAATCCCATCGGGTTCGGGCTTTTCGTAGGCGCCATCACCTTTCTCGCTGGCTTCGTCGGGCCAATGATCCTGGCGCCGGAAGCGAACCAGGGGCCGCTGCTGGGAATCCTCTATACGGGGCC
>CBIHMX010000481.1:0-2991 GCA_966211115.1 uncultured Gemmatimonadaceae bacterium
GAAGGGCCGGGGCACACTAATGCTGAGGTCGTACGGCCTTCGTTAGTGGCGTTCGGGCGGGCTCGCGGCCGGTGGTCCGCCGACGGGCTCGGCTCCTGCACGGCTGGTCTCATTAACCTTCTCCAAAGGCCGGCTTCACATATGAATGGAGTCAACAGACGCAGACCGCGACACCCTTGGAGCGCTGAATCTGCGCATGCCGCGTAGCTCGTGACGGGACGAGCAAGACTGCCGCGCAATGGACGGAATACCAGATGTTTACAAACGGGGAGTCGCTCGGCGGCTTCGGGTCGCCTGCTGTCGAGTGCAATGAGGTCGCAAACGTACTGCCGCTGTTCAACGGGAGGTTTCCTGCCGCCCACAAACCTGCGGAGCACGAGTACGATATTCACGTAGTCGGCACGACCGGGCAGCGGAACCTGGCATGCGAACTGCTGAATCGCATGTATGGCTGGCGCGGCTATGGGGCCAACCACAGCCTCTGTCCCACCGGCCATTCCTCGACGTTTGCCGCGGATGCAAACGGGGAGATCGTCGCCACCTTGACGCTCACCGTCGACTCCAGTGCCGGACTAGCGGCCGAGCGGACGTTCGGAGACGTGATCGAGGAGGCTAGGGCGAGCGGTGCGAAGCTGTGCGAGCTGACGAAATTCGCAAGTCTGCCGTCTACCGACTCGAAACATCTCCTAGCTTCCCTGTTTCACACGATCTTCATCTACGGGACAGAGCGACATGGGTGCACGGACCTCTTCATCGAGGTGAACCCTCGCCATGTTCGATTTTATGAAATCATGCTCGGATTCGAACGGGCTGGAGACCTTCGAACCAATAAAGCAGTCGACGCGCCGTCGCAGTTGATGCGGCTTAAGGTCGCCGACATAGCCCGGTACATCGACCTCTACGCAGGCTGCGAGAAAGGCGGAGCGGTCCGCTCGCTGTACCCCTTCTTCTTTTCGCGAGAAGAGGAGGAGCGGGTGCGAAACAAGGTGGCCGAAAGCTTCGTGGCGGCGGACCCATCCGAGATGCGCGATGGCGACGGTCAGAGGCTTGCGCGAATCGACGGCTTTGCAGCGATTGGCCAAGGAATGGCGGCTTGAGCTGTAAATAGAGGGGCGGTGCCGTTGAGCACCGCCCCTCTCGAGCACATGCGCCAGAAGACGATCAGAATGCGTAGCGAACCCGAACATCCTCTTTGGTGCGCCGACGCATCGTGAAGCCGACTGCGGCGAAGCCAAGAAGCATCAACACCCAAGTCATCGGCTCCGGTATGGGGGCCGAGATCGTTGGAATGAAATTCAGATCGCCCCCGTATGAGCCCTCGCCCCGGGCCGTGTAATTGATCGTCAGTATATTCTCGACACCCGAGAAAATCGGAATGTCGCTAAGGCCTGCGACTTCCTGGTTTCCGAGGCTCGTCGCCGTAGTGGTAAATAGCGTGAACCCGTTCCAGAAACTGATCTCGCCGAAATCCAGGTCGGTAACTGCGCCAGCAGCACCGGAGAATATCGTCGAGACAGATCCCGCGCCCAGGCCGATTGGATCCGAGCCCGCCGGACCGATCATGAAAATGAAGCGGTCGAAGCCGGTCCCATCCAGCCCTTCGTTCCCAATGGAAGCAGAGACCGGATCGGTGCCGGTCAACGGGTTACCGGAGACCTGGAATTGGGGAGAGCCCGGGAAGAAATCCGCCGCGTTCGCCGCGGGAGCGAAAGCCAATGCGGATGCCACGAGCGCGACGGAA
Source organism: uncultured Gemmatimonadaceae bacterium (assembly GCA_966211115.1). Classification (GTDB taxonomy): domain Bacteria; phylum Gemmatimonadota; class Gemmatimonadetes; order Gemmatimonadales; family Gemmatimonadaceae; genus JABWBJ01. Next base: position 1,742 of record CBIHMX010000481.1, read on the forward strand.
AGACATCTTTTCATAAGCTAGCTCCTCTTACCTGAACCAGTGGAACGCGCGCTCGGTTAACGGGCGTTAACCTGACGTCATTCACCAATGTTGGTAACCAGCAACACAGCACCGCGTTCCCGGGAAATTTTCGCGAAATATCGAATATTCACCGATGTGTACGAAAATGGGACAGTTGGCCGTGAGCAAGCTGCGAGGCGGAGATCGCCCGCGGAGTTAAACCCACTCCCTTGGCCTAAACCGCGCCCTTCGCTGTGGGAGCGGAGTTAGGGTTTGATCATACCTGGGAGCGGCATCGCGAGGGACAGTAACACTGCCACGGCTGCGCTTCCCGCAAGGAGGAGCGTTTCATCGGCCGGCGTATCTCGCGCCCTGGATGTCGACGATCTTGGGCGTTCGCGAAAACAGCTCGCTGAACGGATCGTCGCCGGTCTCCATCTGGTGCGGCTCGGTACCTTCGCGCACTGTCGTGCGGCGCATGTCGCGCTTGTATTTCGAATAGTCGTAATCGCCGCCGCGGTGCATCGAGCAGAGGTTGTCCCAGATGACCATGTCGCCGACGTTCCACGACACGCTGAACACGTACTGCGGCTGCGTGCAGTGCTCGATCAATTGCCTGATCAGCGCGCGGCCTTCCTCCTTGGACATGCCTTCGACGTCCATCGTGTGCGCGGCGATGAACAGCGCTTTGCGGCCCGAGCCCTTGTGGACGTGGACCAGGGGATGCCTGGCCGTGGGACGCTCCTCGATCTCCTCATCGGAAATGTCGGCGCCGGCCATCTTGCGGCTCCACCACAGCGAATTCACGCCCACCTTGTCCTCGAGGAAGTCCTTCATGTCCTGCGGCAAGTCGTCGTAAGCGCTGCGCGTATCGGCGAACGAGGTCTCGCCGCCTTCGGGCGGCACCGAATGCGCGAGCAGCAGCGAATAGCTGGTGCGCTTTTCCATGAAGGCGCTGTCGGTGTGCCACAGCCGGTCGCCCTTGCGGTACTGGATCGCCGCCACGTCCTGCGTGATCTCGCCATCGACGTTGAGATTGGAGGCGTCGAACAGCTCGCGGTGGGGGAGGCGGAAACGCACGCCCTCGCGCCGCGGCACGCGTTCGAGGTAGCCGAAGTTGCGGCTGAACTCGACGTGCTGGTCGTCGTTCATTCCCGTGTTGCGCCACACGGTTACGCCCCAGGCGTCCATGGCGTCCGTCACCTGCTTCACCTCTTCAGGGGTGAGGGGCTTGGTGAGATCGAGCCCCG
>CBIHMX010000482.1:0-2990 GCA_966211115.1 uncultured Gemmatimonadaceae bacterium
ACCCACCTGATCTCGGTGGCGATTTCGCGATTGAGCTGCTGATATCGGCCGCCGCTTTCGAGGAGCAGCGCGAGAGTAACGGGCGCGTGCTCGATCTCCACGGTGACGTTCGTCTGCCGGCGCCCGTCTTCGTAGACGGCGAAATTGTCGCGTCGCAAATTGGGAATGAAATAGCCGTTGGCGTCCTGGACGGAGAGTGTGACCGTGACGGATCGACTGCGGCGATCGAACGACACGTCGGACGACCAGCGTTCGCTGCTCGTACCCTTGAAGAGCGAGGTGGCCGGTCGACTTGGGATCCTGAGGTGTACGTCCTGCGTTGGTTGTGGCCCTCTCTGTTTCCTGGCGTCGACCGGGATAACGGCCAGAGTCAGACCAACGGTTATCGCGAGTGAGGCTGCACGGAAATAGTGCGTCATCCTGTGTTCCCGGCGGAATGCGAGCTCGTTCAAGAAAGTGAGAGGCAAGCCCTGTGCCCGCGTCTTGCATGCTGGCAGGAGGGACCACGATGATCCGGAAGCTCCGATCAGGCGAGTACCGGCTGTACTCGCGCAAGCCCGACCGGCGTACCGGAAAGCGCCGGAACCTGGGGACATTCCCGACGCTCGAAGCGGCGAAGAGACACGAGCGCGCCGTGCAGTTCTTCAAGCGACACCGGTGATCGCCAGCTTCCCGATGGGGAAAAATTCCGATGTCGATCCGGAAAGACTTCCATCGTGTCCTCGCGGCGGCCATCTGGTTGTTGAGCGCGACGATTGCGACGCCGCTGTTCCCAGAAGGTCCCAGTGCCGCGGAGCCCCGACCACGGCTTTTCGCGCAGGATCCGCCAGCGGCAACGTTCACAAGTCGATCGGACCTCGTAGTCCTGCATGTGGTGGTGAAGGACAGGCGAGGCATGTCGGTCTCGGGTCTCACGCGGGCGTCGTTCACCGTGCTCGAGGATGGCCGCCGGCAGGAGATTCAGTTCTTCGCTGAGCAGGACACGCCCGTCGATGCCGGTCTGATCGTGGACAGCAGCGGCAGCATGCGCGCCGTCCGGGAGAGGGTCATTGCCGCCGCCGGCGCCTTTGCGGAAACGAGCCACCCCGACGATCAGATCTTCGCGCTCACCTTCACCGAGCACGTCCGCGCTGCGCTTCCCGCGCATGCGCCCTTCACGAGTGATCCCGATACGCTCCGGGCAGCGCTTGCTTCAGCGATAGTGGCCCGAGGCCGTACGGCCCTGTACGACGCGATTGCAGCGGGTCTGGACTACGTCGCGAAGGGTGCGCATCTGCGCAAGGTGCTCGTCATCGTCAGCGACGGAGGCGACAACGCGAGCCGGGTGACGTTCGACGAAGTGCTCAGACGGACACTGATTTCGAACACGGTCATTTATGCCATCGCGCTCGACGATCCCCTCGAGCGTGACGCCAATCCGCGCCGCCTGAAGCAACTGGCCGAGGCCAGCGGCGGCGAGGCATTCAGGCCGCGCGACATCGGGGACATCGCCGACGTCATGGAGCACATCGCCCGCGACATCCGCAGCGGCTACACGATTGGTTACGTGCCCGTCAACGAGATTCGCGATGGGAGGTTTCGCCGGATACGCGTCATCGTGCGCCCTCCCGATCGCCGATCGGTGTCGGTGCGCACGCGGCAGGGTTACGTCATGGAGGCGCGGTAGTGGCAATCGCGGGCACAGGCGGTGACGGCAGGGGGCCATGGCTCGAACGCGCCCTGTTCCTGGCGGGGATCGCGTGTCTCTCGTGGGTGCTCCTGACTTGGATGGAGGCGATCGTCTTTCAGTCGTGCGCTCGAAACGAGCTGCTGCCGAGCGCAAGTGTTCCCTCTCTTCGCCAAGTGGCCCCGGCCGGAATCGGACAACTTCCCCGCGAGGACGACGTGATCGGGATCCTCGAGATCCCGAGAGTCGGCGTGTCGTCGGTCGTCGTCGAAGGCGACGACGCGGACGCGCTGCGCATCGCGGTGGGGCACCTTCCCGACACGCCTCTCCCGTGGGCAAACGGCAACAGTGCGCTTGCCGGCCATCGCGACACGTTCTTCCGGCGTCTCGGGGAACTGCGGATGGGAGACGAGATCCTCTTCACAACGACACACGGCCGGCTCTCGTACCGCGTGCGCGAGCTCATGGTCGTCAATCCCGACGCTGTCTGGGTGCTCTCCCCATCGGCGGGTGCGGATCTCACGCTGATCACGTGCTACCCGTTCCACTACGTGGGTCTGGCGCCTCATCGGTTCATCGTACAGGCCACGCGCAGCAGGGTGTCGGACGTGTAGGAGATGTCGTGGTGAGGCGCGTCGATGATCAGCTCCGCGTGGATCCCTGAGTGATCGACATCCATGTCCAGGTCCCGTATACCGTTCTATTTCCCTCTTGCGATATCGCTGATCGCGGCGTCGTTGCTCGTCCTCGCCGGTCTGGGGCTGGTCGTGTACCTGAATTTGATCGAGTACGCCTATGCGAGCATCGGGATTCCGTCTCGATACATGTTCCTGTTGCTTGGACTCAGTCTTCTGGGTAGCTCCATCAACATCCCGATCTGGCGGTTGCGCGGCGCGTCCGTCGTCACGGCTCCGTCGATCTCCGTATTCGGCGTCCGTTGGCTGATTCCCGAGGCCCGTCACGCCGAGCGGACCGTTGTGGCCGTGAACGTCGGCGGCGCGATCATCCCGGCGCTCATATGCGTCTGGATCACGTCTTCGAAGGACGTCATCGGTCCGGCCGTGATAGCCGTTGCGGTGGTGGCCATCGTGACGCATCTGTTCGCGCGCGTCATCCCAGGACTTGGGATCGCCGTACCAACACTGCTGCCCGCGGTTACGGCCGCCGCGACGGCGCTCGCGCTGTCGCCCGAATCAGCCCCTGCAGTCGCTTACATCGGAGGCACGATGGGCACGCTGATAGGCGCCGATCTCTTGAACCTGCCGCACGTGCGGCGCCTCGGCGCACCGCTCGTTTCGATCGGTGGGGCCGGCACGTTCGACGG
>CBIHMX010000483.1:0-2979 GCA_966211115.1 uncultured Gemmatimonadaceae bacterium
TTCGTGCTCGAAAGCCAGCAGGTGCGCGTTTGCTTCGTCAACACGCCGGGCGAGGGCGGCACGACCGGTACCCAGGTCGAGCTGCTGCAGCCTACGAGCGCGGATTCGGCGGTCGGCAAGTGGCTCGAGAAGAACCACACCTCGGCGAAAGAGCTCTGGATCGGCTTCTACAGAAAGGCCACGGGTAAGCCGAGCCTGACGTGGGAGCAGACTGTCGATGAGTCGTTATGCTTCGGTTGGATCGACGGCATCCGGAAAAGCATCGACGCTGAGTCCTTCAAGCAGCGCGTCACGCCCCGGCGGCCGACGAGCATCTGGAGTCAGGTCAACATCCGGAAGATCGGTGAGCTGACCGTCGCCGGACGTATGACCGACGCCGGCCGCGCCGTGTTCGAAAAGCGCGACCGCACGAAAGCGTACTCGTTCGAGAATCGGTCCATCGCGGAACTCGGCCCCGACGCCGTGAAGAAGTTCCGGGCCAATCGGAAGGCGTGGTCTTTCTGGGAATCGCAACCTGCCGGCTACAAACGCCTCGCTTCGTGGTACGTCATCAGCGCGAAACAGGACGCCACACGCCAGCGCCGGCTCGAGGAGGTCATCGCTGACTCCGCGGCCGGCCGGCGCATTGGACTGCTGGCGCCGAGGAAAAAGGACAACAACGGATTTCGCGAATAGTTCTGGGGGGGGTACCACCTTCAACGTCGACCCGGGTCTTCGTCGCGCAATCCGCCGTTTTTGCGGCATCCGCGACTCAGGCTTTATGTCCCTTCGACTCGTCCGCTCAAAAACCAAGAAAATCCAAGGTCACGGATCCCGCGAAAACCACGGATTTCGCGAATAGTTCTGGGAGGAGTACCACCTTCAACGTCGACCCGGGTTTCTTCGCGCAATCCGCCGCTTTCGCGGCATCTGCGGCTCAGGTTTCATGGCCTTTCGGCGTTGCTCAAAAACCAAAAACTTGGGTCGCGGATACCGCGACAACAACGGATTTCGCGAATAGTTCTGGGGGGGGTACCACCTTCAACGTCGACCCGGGTCTTCGTCGCGCAATCCGCCGTCTTTGCGGCATCCGCGACTCAGGCTTTATTCCCCTTCGACTCGTCCGCTCAAGGACCAAGAAAAAGCCAAGGTCGCGGATCCCGCGACTAAGGCCTGATCGTCACGCCGATGGTGAACAAAAGGTCCGATTGACTCTGGTCCTGTGGACTGAATCCACGCAGTGGAATCTTTGCCTGGTCGAACGCGCTGGGCAGGAATCGGACCTCACCAGCGACCTCGAACACTCCGGATCCACCGCGGAACCCGGCGCCGATGTCACCAGTGAGTGCGACAGAAGACGAGGCGCCATTCGTCGAAAAGCTGTAAGCCTTCACCCCGCCGCCTAACCGGAGCGTGGGACGGAGCGCGGCGAACCAGTCGGTCTCGATCACCAGGCCCGCGGTGCCAAGAATTACCGTCGCGGCGCTGGAGCCCGGTCCGGCCGAGACGCTGAGATTGGCGCCGTGCTCCAGTGTCGAGAACGAACCGGCGACGGTCGCGTAAATCGAGCCGAACGAAAACATCGAGTTCTGGATGTCGAGGCCGAACGTTGGACCGGCGCTCAGGCGGGTGTCGCTGATCCCCTGCGGATCGACCACCACCGCGCTTCCATGCACCAGCGCCCCGGAGATCGCGGTGATACGGGTCGAGCCGCCCGTCGATGCCTGCGCCTCGACCGCCGTGCTGAACACCACGAGAGTCGACATCGGCAGGAGCACCTGCATAACGCGGCGTTTGCCGATCGCCATCGCGTTCATGATCATGATTTCCTCAGTTGATGGTGATCGTGGTGGTAACGACGTTCCCCACACCGGCGCCTGTGATGCGCAAGGTGCGGGCGCCCCCCGCTCCGGTGATGTTCACGTTGAACGTGGCCGTACCCGCCGACGAGTTGACGGTGAGTCCCGTTCCGCCAGCGGTGAGTGTTCCGGCCCCACTGGCCAGCGAGATCGTCAGGGAGAGGCCGGTGACCGGCGACAGGGTCCCCGCGGCATCACGCAGTTGGAACGTGACATTGAAATTTGCGCCGGAATTCGCGTTGGCCGGTGGTTGCTGCGTGATGACGACCTGCGTGGCTGCCGACGCCGAGAAGGTCACCGGATTTCCGGTGAGGCCGGTCGCTACCGCGGTGGCCGTGAGCGTCTGCGTGGCGGTGCCACCTAACGTCCAGCCGCCGACGGTTGCTACGCCGGTCGCATCGGTCACCTTGGTGGCGCCCTGGACGCTGCCGCCGCCGGCTGTCACGGCGAAGTTGATCGTTACCCCCGACACGCCCTGGCCATTGGCGTCCGTCACGCGGACTGAAGGCGCGGTCGTGACCGGCGTCCCCTGCACCGCGGCCTGGTTGTTTCCGGCAAAGATGGCGATCCCCGCCGGCGTTCCGGTCGTCGTCGCGGTGAACGTGACGCTCGGCAGGCCGGTCGAAGTCGCTACGACGGTATTCGCTCCGGCGACGGCCCCGAAGGTCCATGACGTCACCGTGGCAACGCCATTGGCATTGGTGGTCTGGTTCGCTCCCTGCAGCACGCCCGATCCGGCGGTCACCGCAAACGTCACGGCCACGCCGCTGACGGGATTGCCTAACGCATCGCGCACGACCACCGAAGGCGGGCTGGTCGCCTGCTGGCCGGCGGCGCCGGTCTGGGTGACGAGCGAAACCGGCTGCATCGAGATGGCGGTGCCGCCTGACGCCGTCGCCGTGAAGGTGACCGGCGCCAGCGTACCGGCCGTCGCCGTCAGCGTGTTGGTGCCCGGGGTGGGGCCGAGTATCCAGGCTCCGACGGTCGCGCTACCGTCAGCGCCCGTCGTGACGCTGGCGACGACCGCTGAACCACCGCCGGTAGCAACCGCAAAGTTCACCACCACTCCCGCGACGCCATTTCCGCCACTGTCGAGTACACGGACCTGCGGCGCAATCGGGACTGGCCGATTGACCGCTGC
>CBIHMX010000484.1:0-2973 GCA_966211115.1 uncultured Gemmatimonadaceae bacterium
GTTCGGTGGCGCGTCCGCCTTCACATTCGACCCGGGCGCCAGCGAAGTCTTTGTCGCTGACGGCTCGCGAAATCGCCGGGTTGCCGTCGTCGACATGAACACCGGCGCCATCAAGCGCTTCTTCGGGGCATATGGCGCGGCGCCGGTCGATGCCGCGACGACGTATGCACCCGCCGCTCCGCCGTCGAAGCAGTTCTCGGGTGTTCGCTGTATCGAATCGGCGAGCGACGGGACGATTTACGTCTGCGATGCGAAGAACAACCGCATCCAGGTCTTCCAGAAGAATGGCACGTTCGTGAAGGAGGTGCGGCTGGCGCCTAACACCCTGGCGAACGGCGCGGTCTGGGATGTCGCGTTCTCCCGTGATCCGCAGCAGCGGTACGTGTACGTGGCCGACGGTTCGAACATGAAGGTGCACGTGCTCGAGCGGCAAACGCTGAACGAGCTCACGAGCTTCGGCGGCGGCGGCCGGTATCCGGGGCAGTTTCTCGCGGTGTCGGGAGTGGCCACCGACTCGAAGGGCAATCTGTACACGGTCGAAGCCGAGCAGGGAAAGCGGTTGCAGCGGTTCATGTTCAAGGGCGTGGGCGCGGTGAGCCGGGACCAGGGCGTTTTGTGGCCGAAGTGAGACGTTGGGCGTGAGGACGTGAGACGTGAGGACGTGAGTCGGAAGTCAGACCTGATACGAACTGATTGCATTTGAATCCGTCGGAAACCCAATGAAAACACGAAAACTCCTGCTCGTATCCGGTTGGGCCGTGGCTGTGGCGCTGCTGGCGCTGGGCCAGCGTGCGCTGGAGTCGCAGCAGCCCACGGTCGAGGCGCCGGTGTTCGAGGTCGACCCCTTCTGGCCCAAGCCGCTGCCTAACAACTGGGTGCTCGGCAACGCCATCGGGGTCGGCGTCGACTCGCGGGACCACGTGTTCATCGTGCACCGCCAGGACACGATGAACGACGCCGAGAATGGCGCCGGTACGACCCCGCCGACCAGCGAGTGCTGCAAGGGAGCACCGCCGGTCCTCGAGTTCGATCCCGAGGGGAACCTGGTCAAGGCATGGGGCGGGCCGGGCGAAGGGTATGTCTGGCCGGGCTCCAACCACGTCATCTCGATCGACAAGAACGACAACATCTGGATCGGCGGGAACGGTTCCAACGACTCGCACATCCTCAAGTTCTCGCGGGACGGCAAGCTGATCATGCAGATCGGCAGGCCTAACGCGGTGCCGCTGCCGGCCGAGCAGGTGAAGCCGCAGCACACCGCCGGCAACAGCCGCTCGATGGAGCATTTCGGCCGCGTCGCCAAGGTGTCGCTCGACAACGCCGCCAACGAGGCCTACGTCTCCGACGGCTACCTGAACAAGCGCGTGGCCGTGATCGACATGACGACGGGGAAGATCAAGCGGTTCTGGGGCGCGTACGGCAACGTGCCTTCGGACTCGAACTACGGCTCCTACAACCCTGACTCGGCGCTCATCCCGCAGTTCCGCACGCCGCTCCACTGCGCGGAACCGACCACCGACGGGTTCGTGTACGTCTGCGACAGGCCTAACGACCGTATCCAGGTCTTCCAGAAGGACGGCAAGTTCGTGAAGGAGGTCCGGATCGCGCCGCGCACGCTGGGCGACGGGTCGGTGTGGGACATTGCCTTCTCGAAGGATCCGGCGCAGAAGTACCTGTACCTGGCGGACGGCAAGAACGAGCGGATCTACGTCATGGATCGCCAGAGCCTGGAGATCCTCACGGAATTCGGTGCTGGCGGCCGGCAACCGGGCCAGTGGTTCGCGGTGCACTCCATCGCGACCGACTCACGCGGCAACATCTTCACGACCGAGACCTACGAGGGTAAGCGACTCCAGAAGTTCGTGTACAAGGGGATGGGACGGGTGCCGCGGCATCAGGGCGTAGTTTGGCCGAAGAAATAGGGAATCGGGAATAGGGAATAGGGAATCGGGAATAGGAATGACCTCTGTAACTCGTGACCGGGCAGGATGATGACTGATCAGCTACGCAGGCGGGACTTTCTGAAGAGTGCCGGCGTGCAAGCCGGGCTGCTGGCGGTGGGCGCAAAGACGGTTGGGGCGGCCGAGCCGGAAGCGGCCGTGCCTAACGTGACTCCGGGGCGGTTCCTGGGCGCGCCGGCGATCAACGGCAAGACGTACGACATCGCCGTCGTGGGTGCCGGAGCGTTCGGCGGCTGGACGGCATACTGGGCGCGGAAGATGGGCGCGTCGGTCGTCCTGATCGATGCCTACGGTCCCGGCAACTCCCGGTCGACATCAGGCGACGAGACACGTGGCGTTCGCACCTCCTACGGCGACCGGCCGCACGGCGAGCAGTGGATGCAGTGGGCGAGCCGGGCAATCCAGCGGTGGAAGGCGTGGGACGACGAATGGGGACGCGACCTCAAGATGCGCCTGTTCGTGACCACGGGCGACTTCATCTTCCGGAACGAGTGGGAGAACTTCACGAAAACGACGCGCGACCTGTTCGTGAAGAACGGCATCAAGCACGAATCGGTCGACGTCGAGATCGTGAAGAAGGAGTTCCCGCAGTTCGACCTGACCGGCATCACAGCCTGCCTGTACGAAAACGAAGCCGGGGTCGTCCGCGCGCGCCGAGCCACACAGTGTGTCGCCGAGGTATTCCAGAAGATGGGCGGCGACGTGGTCGTCGCCCGCGCCTATCCGGGACCGCTCGAGAACGGCCGGATGACCAACCTGATCCTGAACACGCACGACTCGGTCAAGGCGCAGCATTACGTCTTCGCGTTAGGCCCATGGATGGGCAAGACGTTCCCGTCACTGCTCGCGCCGCGCATGCGACAGCCGGTGGGTCGGGTGTGCTACTTCTCGACGCCGCACGGCGACAACCGGTTCGAGTTCCCGAACATGCCGAGCTTCAATTTCCCCGGCGTGACCGGCTGGCCCACGCTGCCGTTCGACAGCCGTGGCCTGCGCGTACGCGGTGGGAGTG
>CBIHMX010000485.1:0-2972 GCA_966211115.1 uncultured Gemmatimonadaceae bacterium
TTCGGGACACGGGGAATGGAGTTCCGATTCCCGATTCCCGATTCCCGATTCCCGAGGCCCGATTCCCCGCCCTCACGACCTCACGAATTTTGATTGTCATTGACCTTGGCACGATGGCGTACCTGCCGGCGCTGGAACTCCAGCGCGCGGTAGCTGCTGCGCGCATCTCCGGGGCGATCGCAGAAGACGTTCTCCTGCTGGTGGAGCATCCTCCGGTTGTCACCCTCGGCCGGGGAACGAAGGCTGGGCACCTGGTCGCTTCCGAAGCCCTGCTGCGTCACCGCGGCGTCGAGCTGTTCGACGTGGAGCGTGGCGGCGATGTCACGTTTCACGGACCGGGCCAGCTCGTCGGGTATCCGATCATCGACCTGAAATCGCACCGGCGCGACTTGCACTGGTACCTGCGGCAGGTCGAGGAATCGATCATCCAGGCGATGTCGGCCTGTGGCCTGCCCGGCGAACGCAACCAGGGCTACACGGGCGTCTGGACCCGTGGGACCGCCGCGACCGGCGACTCACCGCTCCGGAAGATCGCGTCGATTGGCGTTCACGCTCGCGACTGGGTCACGTGGCACGGTTTCGCGCTCAACGTGACCACGGATCTTTCGTTCTTCGACCTCATCGTGCCCTGTGGCATCAATGACGTCACGATGACCACGGTGGAACGAGAACTCGGCGCGGCGTTCCCGGGTTCAACCTCGATCACGGCCGCCGTGGTAACCGCTTTCGGAACCGTGTTCGGATTGAATACGCGTGAGGAGTCGACGCAGTGGCTCGAGTCCGCGCTGCTCGCTTCCTCCAGCTCGACTGCCCAGCGTTAGGCTGCTCTCTGAGCGGCTTTTATCGCTTTATTGCTCGAACGGTCTTGCTGCGTGAGTGCACGCCATCGGTGAACTGAACATCGAAGTCAGTCGCACGTGAGCGCACGGTCACGGATGGCCCCTGCCCACGAACGAAGGCCAGGATCCGGCGGGTCGTACGGTCGCGGACCACCGCCATGCGCGTCGACGCATCGGCAACGCGGAACCGGATCGTGTTCGGCGACTCGACGGTCGCCTCGAGGACGTCACCGCCGGTTTCGGTCGATGCCGCGAGCTGGCTTCGTGCCCCGGTGGCTGTCGTCAGCGTTATGCGGCTGATTTCAGCCGCGTCCAGGTCGGACATGGGTATTGCGAACGCGAAGTGTCGCAGGTTCCGCACAGTCAGGTCCGCCGGCTCTTCTCCCTCGAACGCATACGAGAACACCGTGCGGCCGTCGGCAGTCTGACCCTCGACGCGATACGGACCTGTCTGGGCCGGCAGGGCCGGACGCGTCGTGGCGGTGAACGCCGGCTCCAGGACCGGCTGTCCATCCACGATCCTCCCCCACACCACGAGCGACTGCCCGGTTCGCGCCGCCGCCGAGCGAGCAGCGATCGTCCCTGCAGCGACAACCGCGCCGGATGCTGCCCGATAGTCCAGGATCGCGCTGTAGTTGTAGTCGCTGATCCAGCCGAAGCCGCAGTAGCCCATCAGGTCGGACGTTCCAGGTGGCGACAGGATGCCCGTCTGGACATCGTACCCATACACGCCGATCGTGCCGAGAGGATGCGGGAAGAAGGGGTCCGGTGAAGCCACGCCACCACAGGGCGCGTGTCGGCGCCCGAAACTGTGTCCCAGTTCGTGAGCGGCAACACGCGCGCCGCTCGGCATCCGGTCCCAGGCGATCGCCGCCCGACCGGGAACGAACGCGAGACCGACGACGCCGGAGCTGTACGTCGTTCCCACGGCGCCGAGGTAGTAGTCATTCGACCCCTCAGCGACTCTGAGGGCGTTGATTTCGCCTAACACCTGGAACCAGCCACCATTGCCGTCGTTGGACTCCAGCGCCGGCGCCGAGGACGTGAATACGTCGTGAAGCGTGACGTTGTAATCACGAATCGGCATCACCTTTCGCGTGAACGACAGGTAGTCGTTGATGTTCGCGGCCGTGACGTCCGCCGTCACGCCGGTTGCACTCTGCATAACGGGAACGATCGTGATATTGAGCGGTGGCGGAATGACGACGTGCGGCTCGAACGTGCCGGTGCCGGGAAACGTGTTGTCCGTCTCATTCGATTCACTGACCGTATTCGAGGGATCGACGTCGGCCACCAGCCGCAAGCCGGGCTGAATCAGTCCAGCGGGGAGAATCGCATTCCACGACGACCCCAGCGTTCCTTCCGTGATCGTGGTGGGCACACCCGGCACGTTGGGCAACAGCGTGAGCGTCTGCTGCAAGGCGGTGCCGTGATAGGCTCGCAGTCGTACCGTCGTCCCCACCGTGTTAGGCGTCGTGGCGGTCAGGAAGACCCTCACCAGCCCTGGCATGTTCGCGACCAGCGGAACGTCACCGGAGAACGACTGAATCGCCTGCGTGACGTACAGGCCCGCGATACTCAGGTTGAACGTCGGAGGCGGTGGTTGGTTCAACTCAGCGTACGTGACTTCGACGAGCGCCGGGGTGAGCGACGGCTCCACGGTAACGGCTTGCGTCGGAATCGTGGGGCTGTACGAAGGGGTCCCGGTCACGTTCTTGGCCTGGATCGAATACGCCCCCGGGAACAGGCCCACCATCGTCTCGGAGCCCGTGAGAATCCTGCTGAAGCCCCCAGGGCCGGAAACGGTAACGGCAGCGGCCTGTTGCGCCGGAAGCCCGCTGACGACCACGTTCAGCGCGCCGGTGGCCAATGCGTAGCGCGACTTCACGGTCCGCGGGGCTTCGGAGGCAACGACGGTGATCGCCTGCGCGATCGGCGTCGGGGAGTAAATGTGGCCGGACCCTTCGGTCACACTGTTGCTCGAAATCAGGTACGCGCCTGGCTGCAAACTGGCCAAGGTGACCGTAGTTGTTACCTGCCGGTAATAGCCGCCAGTGCCGCTGATGTTGATCGCCGCCGGAAGCCCTGACGGAAGGCCGGTCACTTCAAGCGCCATACTGCCGGTTTTTATCT
>CBIHMX010000486.1:0-2969 GCA_966211115.1 uncultured Gemmatimonadaceae bacterium
GTATAACGTGGTCTGTTTCCTCTTCCCCTGTCCCGCCCATCGCCTCTACCACATGGGACAGCGAGACGAGATTTGATGGCGCGACTTCCGGAGCGATAGACAGCGTCTTCTTCGCTACCTCCGGCGCATACGAGAGCGCCGGTTCAACGGCATCTTCTCGCGCCCCTTGAGATTCTCACGCGCGACAAGCGCCGCTGTTGATTCTTCGCGCCAGCCTCGAGTCCAGGTTGCACGCCTGACGAGTTCGTGGAATCCGCCTTCCGCGCGCCGATTATTGACGATCGCCTCAATCGTCAATCGTCAATCGTCAATCGTCAATCGTCAATTCGTCAATTCGTCGGTTCATCTTCTCATCTCCGGAGCCAGATAGAGACCACTTGGGCGCGGTTGCCGGCGACCGGCCGGATCTCGGGATTCCCGCACGGCACACCGCGCGGCCATCGCTTCATGAGGGTGCCGGTCAGTTCACCCCTCGCGCCATAGGCTTCGACGGACTCGATCTCGTCGACGGCGAAGTCCCTGATCGACCCGCCGGGACGAGGCATGCCGTCCACGAACACGCACGCCCGTTCGTCGATGACGAGACCGGGCTTGGCAAAACTCGGCGCAAACTTGATCGCCATGTCGAGTGAATTGCCATGCCCGGCCAGCTCATCACGCCCCACCACCGCCGCGTTCACGCCCTTCCAGTTGATCCGCTGCGCCATGTCGACCCACGGCCCTTCCATATGATTGGCGAGGGCCGCTGATCCCGCCCGAAGAACGACGTCTACACCCACGCCGGAATCGCGCGGCACTCGCACGGACAGGATCCGGACGTCGTACATCGGATGCGTGACCTTCAGCATGAAGGTGCCGGCCCGCGCGTTCCCCATCGCGAACGCACCGGAAGCATCGGTCGTGTCTGACTCCCGCCCGCCCAACAATTCGACGCGCGCTCCGGGTATCGCCCTGAGTGAGTCCCGTTCCAGAACCGTGCCGTATACGCCGGTCGGACGGGCCAGGACGGCGACTTCGCTGAGACTCGTCAGGCGCGCGAGTGCGATCCGGATCGTGGTGCTGTCTCCCGCTACCGCCACCGTGGTATCGCGCGGCTGAAACCCGATGCGCATCACACGCAGCCGGTGCGTCCCCGGTGCTACGCCGACAAACCTGAAGGCGCCATCACGATCGGTCCGAACCTCACGCTGGCCCGCGCCGGGATCCAGTACGACCTGTGCCTGTTCGACGGGGCGCGCCGACTCATTGGTCACCGTGCCGGAGACGCCTTGTGCCGACAGGTTTGACGCGAGGGCAAGGACCGCCACCGTGATCACCCGGACGGGGGACGCGAGATGGAGAAAGAACCTGATCCAAACCGACAGGATCGGATTTCGGGTCGTTTCGCGTCCCACGGTCCACATCCGAAGTCTCACTTGCCAGCCCCGGATAAAGTCGGCCCTGCTACACCCACCTTGCCGAAGGGTTCGTCCGACGCCTTTGCCAGAAGCATCCTGCCGGCCCCCCGTGTCACCCCAACTCACCCAATCCGTAGTGGTGCCTTGGACCGGACAGCCACATTTTGGGGCTCTCCTCCCGAGTGTCTGGCAACCCTTCGCCGTCGGCCGACGACAAAGGTAGTTGAAGCGCCGATTTCTCCCCGAATCGACCGTCATGACTCCGCGAAACTACAGCCTCGCCGCCCTGATCCTTCTGGCCATGATTGCGTGCAAGAAGGCCGATGGATCCGAGGCAGATTCCTCGGACGCCGCGGGAGACTCCGCCGTCGCGTCTGACGCGCCAACGACTTCACTCACGCTTCCGGTCGCGGCTGTCGCGGTGCGCCAGGGTGATCTCGTCCTGACCGTGTCCACCACCGGTCAGGTTGCCTCGGACGAGGTTTCGGCGCTCAAGGCCGAAGTGGCGGGTACCGTCACGAAGGTCTCCGTTCGCCCCGGTGACCGGGTTCGCCGCGGTCAGGAGCTCATCACCTTCGACACGCGACCGCTCGACATCAACGTGAGGGATGCCGAGGCGGGACTGGAACGCGCGATGCAGACGTTCCGCGAGAGTTACTATCCCGACTCCGTCGTCACGGGCCGCGTACCAACCGAAGAACAGCGTCGCACCGCGATGGTTCGCGCCGGCGTGCCCTCCGCCCAGGTCGCGCTCGATCGCGCCAAACTCGAACGTGAAAAGGCTATGGTCATCAGTCCGTTCGACGGGTTGGTCGACCAGGTCATGGTGGCGCAGGGCATGCGAGTGGGCGCAGGCGAACTGCTCACGCGCGTCGTGAACCTCGCCGCCCTTCGCATCGATGCGCAGGTGCTCGAGCATGACCTGCCGCTGATTCGCGAAGGTGGACAGGCGATCGTCACGAGTGCCGCGGCCGGCAACCGGCCGATCATCGGCCGCATCGTAGCGGTGCTCCCGATTGTCGATACCACCACTCGGTCGGGACGTGCATTCATCCGCATTCCAACGGGCAGCGCGCTGCGCCCCGGCATGTACGCCGACATCAAACTGGAAGCGTCGCGCCTGACGGGTCGCCGGCTCGTGCCGACGCGCGCCATCATCCAGCGCGACAACCGTCCGCTCGTGTTTGTCGTCCGCGACGGACGCGCGCAGTGGGTTTACATCAATCCCGGGCGGTCGAACGGTGTGGAGACGGAAGTGCTCCCTGACTCGGGCACGGGCCTGATTCCAGTTGAAGTCGGGGACAACGTGATCGTCGAGGGGCATCTCACGCTGACCCATGACGCGCCGGTTCGGGTCGTGAATGCGGATACGACGGCCGGTACGGCGATTCGGCGACCGGACTGACGAGAAAACGTGAGGTCGTGAGGTCGTGAGGTCGTGAGGTCGTGAGGTCGTGAGGTCGTGAGCTGGAAACTGGATATCTGGTGAGCGCTGTAATCGCGATAAAGTTGCCCTGACTATCAAAACGTGTCCCTTCCTGCCGCCGCCATCAAACGCCCGGTTTCCACCAT
>CBIHMX010000487.1:0-2969 GCA_966211115.1 uncultured Gemmatimonadaceae bacterium
TCGCTGCACGTGGCTCGCACGGTCTGCCGGCGCGCCGAACGCCGAGTCGTGTCACTGGCGCGAACCGAGGAACTGCCGCCGGTCGTCGTGATCTTTCTCAACCGCGTTTCGGACCTGCTCTTCATGCTGGCGCGCGTCGCGAACCGGCGTGCCGGCGCGGGTGAAGTGTCGTGGTAGGACCGCCGGCCGGCATGGACCAGTCGACCCGCACCATCGACGTACTCGGCTACCACGTCGTGATCGGTGGCGGCGCGCTCAGCACGCTCGGTGCGATCTGCCAGCGCACAGCACGCGCGCATCGGTACGCGATTATCTCCGACCGCAATGTCGCGCGCCACTGGATGACGGCTGCCGAGTCGGCGATCAGGAACGCGATCCCCGGGGCGGTCGTGAACTCGACGTCCATCGCCGCCGGCGAATCGTCGAAGACGCGCGAACAGTGGTCGGTGCTGACGGACTGGTTGCTGTCGGAAGGCGCCGGGCGCGACACGACGGTCATCGCGTTAGGCGGCGGCGTGGTGGGCGACCTGGCGGGCTTCGTGGCGGCGACCTTCCTGCGGGGCGTACCGGTCATCCAGGTGCCAACCAGCCTGTTGGCGATGGTCGATGCATCCATCGGCGGAAAGACGGGCGTCGACACGCCGCACGGCAAGAACCTGGTCGGCGCATTCCACCAGCCGGCGGCGGTGATCGTCGATCCGGGAACCCTGTCGACGCTGCCCGCGGCGCACGTTCGCGCCGGCATGGCCGAAGTGATCAAGCACGGGGCCATCGCCGACGCCGATTACTTCCGGCTGGCTGCGGCGTGGGGCGCGTCGGTGCACCGGTCCACGCACCACGCGCCGGGCGGGGAAACGGACACGTTCGACTGGTACGGACTCCCGACGCTCGAGATCATTGCCCGGTCGATCGCCGTGAAGGCGGACGTGGTGAACGCCGATCCGCTGGAGCGCGGACGGCGCCAGGTGCTCAATGCGGGCCACACGATCGCCCACGCGATCGAACGCGAGTCGAACTACGCGTTGCTGCACGGCGAGGCCGTTGCCATCGGGCTGGTCCTCGAGGCCGAATTGGGTGAAGCCGCCGGCATCACCGCCGCGGGTACCGCCCATGCGCTGCGATCGGCGTTAGGCGGCGCGGGCCTGCCGACCAGCGTTCCGCCGGGCCTCGACCACGATCGCCTGATCGACGTGATGCGCATCGACAAGAAATCCCGCGCCGGCAGCCTTTCCTTTGCCCTGCTGTCAGCGATCGGCACACCCGCCGGTGACGACAGCCGGGGATGGTCAACCTCGCTCGGCGAGACGCTCGTGCGCGAGGTACTGGCGACACCGCCGAGGGCCTCCTGATGTCCGCGACCGGCGTGCTCATTCTCGCCCTTGCCGGGCTGATCGCCCTGGGCGCCCTCGCGGCGTGGCTCCTGAACGTCCCCCTCTGGGCGGTGGGAGTGATGGTGATCGTGGCCAGCGGCGTCGCGAGATGGATGTTCAGGCGATTTTCCCGAAGCCGAGCCCGACAAGAAACCGAAACACCGACCTGACTTGGCACTGATCACATTTTGGTGATGTGTCTCACAAGTTGTTGAAACATCACGATATGCCGCTTTTCGCCCTCCGAATACGTCCCTGACGCACTGCTTCGGCACAAAAACTGGCTGTTGACGCTCCGAAAACGGTCACGTATCGTGCGCGCCCGTTCCGCTGGAAAATCGAAGCGTTCGGCAAGCGTGTCACGTTAGGACGCCAACTCTTAACAGGGCCAGGTGCGTGTATGCAGCAGGTGACTGAGAGCCGGACCAAGGGCTTCCTGCGTTCCTCGCCGTCAACAGCATTCGACCAGTACCTGCACGACATCCAGAAACTCCCACTGATCACCGATCCAGCCGAAGAGCGGCGTCTTGCCCGGCTGGCGCAGAAGGGCGACGAAGCCGCCGCCGAGCGACTCGTTACGGCAAACCTGCGATTCGTGATCTCGTACGTGAAGAAGTACCAGGGACACGGGCTCGATCTCAGTGAGCTCGTCGCGATCGGCAACGAAGGACTGCTGAAGGCCGTTCGCAAGTTCGATCCCGACCAGGGCGTGAAGTTCATCTCCTACGCCGTCTGGTGGGTTCGTCAGGCAGTCCTCAAGGCGCTGGCCGAGCAAACGCGTTCAGTTCGCATCCCGCTCAACCAGAATTCGCAGCTCATCCGGCTCTCGCGCGCCGAGACGATCCTGGCCCAGGTGCTGAAGCGCGACCCGACAGACCAGGAAATCAGCCGCCTGATCGAGGAACCGGTGGAACAGGTTCGCGCCGCGCGGCAGATGTCGTCGACCGAGGTTTCACTCGACGCCCCGGTCGACCGCTCCGACCGCGATGCCTCCACGTTAGGCGAACGGTTCTCCGGCATCGAAGGCGCCGACATCGAGGATCGCACGGACTTCAACCTGATGCGCGAGTTCATCGATCGCGTCTTCCGCCGTTACCTGACGCCGCGCGAACGCCGGATCCTCTATCTCTACTATGGGCTCGAGGAAGGATCCGAAGCCATGACGCTCGAGCGCATCGGCGCGCTCCTCGGCGTGACCCGCGAACGCATCCGACAGATCCGCGAGCGCGCGTTCGAGAAGCTGCGGGAATCCCCGGATGGACGCGCGCTGGCCGGGTTCTGGAACGTGGCCTGAGGACCAGGGAATAGGGAATCGGGAATCGGGAATAGGACCGCAGCAGAAGGCCTCGACGAAACCGTCGGGGCTTTGTTTTTCCCTGCGCATGTCCCCATGCCCCGTGCTCCCTGCCCTAAATTCAAAACGTGAGCTCCAATCTCGCGACTGAACTGTCCGCCATCGTCGGAGCCCGCCACGTCCTCGCCAGACCCGCCGAGACTTTCGTTTATACGGCGGACGGACTCCCCGGCTACCGGAAGCAACCGACTCTGGTCGTGTTGCCCGGTACGCGCGACGAAGTCGTCGCCGTCGTACGCCTGCTG
>CBIHMX010000488.1:0-2969 GCA_966211115.1 uncultured Gemmatimonadaceae bacterium
AGACCGGAATGCTCGCCGGCACATCGCTGAAAAAGAGGTCGCGCCCCGGCGCCGTCAGTGTGACTCGCGGAGGACGGTCGGGCATGACGACGAGGCCGATCAACTGTCGGGGGCCACGTGCGCCGGTGGAGTCACGCGGTTCCAGCGCGACGTAGCCGTCGCTGCCGGCCTCGATCGTCGCGAGCCAGGCGTCGCCGGACGACGATAACTCTCGCGTGCCGGACGTGGTCTCCACTTGCACGCCGGAACCGGTGGCGGTGACGCGGAGAGCGATGCGGCTCCCCGCCAGCGCCTCGATTCGCGAGGGATTCTCCAGCGTCCGCGGCGGCTGGCCGCTGTAGGACGGGGGCGTGACCGTGACAGTGACTCGTTCGATGGCCGGCAGACCCGGTGCACTCGTCAGGCGGCCACCGTACGGACCGGCGACATGACGCGGCCACACCAGCGCGCCCGCCAGCAGCAGCACACCGAACGCCAGCGCCATACCGGCGTGGCGAGTCGGAAACTGCGCGCCCGGGTCGATCGTGTCGCTGATCGCGGCCGCGCGCCTGACGACGAGGCTCCGCACCTGGGAACTTGCGTCCTGATCCGAGGCAAGCAACTCCGCCGCGGTGATGATCAGGTTGCGGCCAACGTTCGTGCGGCGCTCGACGGCGCTCGCGATCGTTATGTCGGATCGCCACCAACCAGGCCGACCGGCATCGCCGAGACTCACGCGCGCGACGGTGGCCGCAATCAGAACCAGAGCAGGCAGCCACCACGCCGCGCCGAGGACCACGAGGATAGCAGCCGCGATCGCACCGGCCGCGAGTCCTTCCAGCGTGCGAATCAGAAGCAGGCGACGGCGTACTCGGCGGAACAGAGCCTGTAACCGACCAGCGTCAGGCAACGCGCGCACGCGCCTCCTCCTGATCGGGTAGCACCGACCGGCGCGGCGATCGTCGCCGCAGCACTTGCTCGACTCCCAGCAACGCGACCGCCAGAAGCCAGAGCCATCGCCCATCCGGAGAGGTGTCGTCTGTACCGCGTGGCGCGGAGACTGTTGGCTCGCGGTGCCAACGCTGCAGTTGCTCGTCAGGCAGAACGGCGGGTTCGAGTTCACGCAGTGGGCGCGACGGCTCGAGGTGCAACGCAACACCCGCAAGCAGCGCCGCCGATGCCAGGGAACCAGCGTCCACGCAACTGAACAGCAGGAGGCCGGACGGCGCTCCACCGGCAACGCGCGCAATCGACGCCAGCGGAATTCCAGCCTCGGTGCGGACGACAATCGTGCCTGGAAGGTCGCAACCAGGTACGGGACTCGCGGTGCGCGCGAGGTCCGCGAGCATACGGTCACGTCGCAGCGCGATCAGCAGGTCGCCCTGCCACACACTGTCCACTGGCGAGGAGCGGCTCGCCAGTTCGCGCCGGCCCTCATACTCCGGAAAAACAATCGCAACACGGTCCGTCGAGCGAAGGCCGCGATGGAACAGGGATCGGATTGCCTCCGCATGAGTCCTCACCTGCACCGCTTCGACCGCCGAGGCCAGGATCGTTGGCCACACCAGGCTGTCGGTCCCGCCAGCGCGCCAGCTCGCATACGTGCCTGACGAGTCGGCGCGGATGCTGTCATATCCGGCGGGAACCGGGAACTCGCGTGCGTCATCAGCAGGGAGGCCAATCCGCTCGAACCTGAGACCGATGCCCGCCGGGACGGTCGCCACCTGTCCATCGTGCACCGACCCCGCCTGGAAGTCGGAAACGATGACGACTTCACGACGGCCGGCGTGTGGCGCCAGCCATGACGCGGCTCCCGCCAGGCTCGATCCTGGATCGGCCGACTCGATGACGATCCCCTGTCGCGACGAGTCGAGCACCGCGCGCCCCCGGATCCGGGCCGCCTCCACCGCCCTGGCGCCACTCGTCAGGCGCTGCATGCTGGCACTGGTGTCGACCAGGACCACGCGCACCGGACGCGCGGCTTCGCGCGAACGGCTCGACGTGAGCCAGAGCGGCTGGGCAAGCGCGAGGACCGCCGCCAGCACGATGGCGCAGCGCACGACGAGGAGCAGCAGGTCACTCGGCCTGGCGCGCGTCGCCGGTGTCGGCAGTGCCTCGCCCAGCAACCGAAGGCTCGGGAACCTGACGCGGCGCGCCACCCGGCGTCCGAACAGGTGGATGAGTATGGGAACGCCTAACGCAACGACACCGAGCAGCGCCAGCGGATTGAGCCAGGTCATGCGGAATCCATCGCATCGGCGTGATGCGTCACGGGCGTCGAGCTCCGGCGCATCAGGAAGTCACGCAACGTCCTGCCTGGCGGTTCCGAGGTCAGGAACGCGCCGTAGTCGATATGATCGCGCCGGGCCCAACCCTTCGATCGCGCCAGGAACTGCTCGAAGGCGGCCCGGTACGGACCCGCCACCACGCCGGCGTCCACCAGTCGCCGCTCACCCGTCTCGAGGTCCTCGAACTCGACGTCGCCGCGATACGGAAACGATGCCTCGTCAGGCGCCATCACCTGGAGCATCGCCACATCGTGTCCGTGGCCGGCCACGCGGCGCAGCTCACGGTGCGTCGCTTCCTCGCGATCCTGGAAGTCGGAAATCACCAGGACCACCCCCCGCCGCTTCAGCAGCTCGGCGCCACGCGTGATGCCGCGTGCCGGGGACCAGGATCCCGACGGCTGCAACCGGTCGATGGTCGCGATCAGCGATCGCAGGTGGGGGCGACCACCTTTCGCCGGCAGGTAGGTCAGTCGGTCGCCCGTCACCGCCAGCAGCCCCACGGCATCCCCCTGGCCAACCACGAGGTGCGCCAGCGCAGCCGCGATAACCGATGCATAACGCCACTTGGACACGCCAGTCTCGGGGAAGGCCATCGATGCGCTGCCGTCGAGCACGAGCATCACCGACATGCTCGTCGTTTCCCGGAACTGCCGTGTGTACAACCGATCGCTGCGCGCGAGCAGCTTCCAGTCGAGGTATTTC
>CBIHMX010000489.1:0-2968 GCA_966211115.1 uncultured Gemmatimonadaceae bacterium
CCTGAGCACCATGAGCACAACCGCCGCCGAGCTGCTTCATTTGATTGATCGCCGGGAAGGCACTGTCGGCGTGATAGGGCTGGCGTACGACGGCCTTCCTCTTGCTGCTGCTTGCGCCGGGGCAGGTTTCCCCACGCTCGGCTTCGATGTCGATCCGGGCAAGGTGAAGCGCCTCAACGCCGGCGATTCCTATATCGATGCGGTCCCGGCGTCGCGCCTGGGCGAGCTTCTGGCGAACGGAAGATTCTCGGCCACGGCCGACGACGGGCGCTTGGGCGAATGCGACGTGGTTGTTATCTGTGTTCCCACGCCTCTCTCGCGCAATCGCGAGCCTGACCTGGGCTTCGTCGAGAGTTCCGCACGCGCGATTGCCCGCACGCTGCGCGCCGGACAACTGGTGATCCTGGAATCGACCACTTATCCCGGAACCACGCGGGAACTGCTGATCCCCGTTCTCGAGGAGAGCGGGCTTTTGGCGGGCCGGGATTTCTTCGTCGGCTTTTCTCCCGAGCGCGAGGATCCGGGGAATGCAAAATTTGGCACCACCTCAATCCCCAAGGTGGTCGCCGGCGAAGGTCCGGAAGGCGCCCGGCTGGTCGAGGCCTTCTATTCCCAGGTGGTCGACCGGGTCGTCACGGTGTCGAACTCCGCCACCGCAGAGGCCGTGAAGATCACCGAGAACATCTTCCGTGCGGTGAACATCGCTTTGGTCAACGAGCTGAAGCAAGTGTTCGAAGCGATGGACATCGACATCTGGGAAGTCATCGACGCGGCGGCGACCAAGCCATTCGGTTACATGCCCTTCTATCCCGGCCCTGGTCTGGGGGGGCATTGTATCCCGATCGACCCCTTTTACCTGTCCTGGAAGGCACGGGAATACGGCGTCGCGACGCGCTTTGTCGAACTCGCGGGCGAGATAAACACGGCAATGCCGCGGTTGGTCGTCCACCGCCTGGCCGAAGCGCTCGACCGGGTAAGCGGTGTCGCCCTCAGCAGAGCCAAGGTCCTGGTGATCGGTATCGCGTACAAGAAGAACGTCTCCGACATGCGCGAGAGCCCCTCCCTGGTGCTGCTCGAGATGCTGGAGCAGCGCGGTGCGGAAACAGCGTATCACGACCCGCACATACCGGTTATACCGCCCACGCGAGAGCATGCGGCAATGGCCGGACGGACCTCCGTTGCGCTTGGGGCTGACATGCTGGCCGGGTTCGATTGTGTGCTGATCGCGACGGATCACGATGGCGTCGATTACGACCTGATAGGCCGTTCGGCCCGTCTGGTCGTGGATACGCGCAACGTCATGGCCCGGCACACACCGGAAGCGAAGGTCGTGAAGGCCTGATTGAGTTCCATGGACCAGACCTCCACCCTCAGTTCGTTCACCGCACCGATCCTGCGTCACTGCGTGGTGCTGTTCGTTCTCCTGACGACCACGGCAGTCGTCGAATACGGAGACGTGGGTCCTGCAGGCGCGACGCAAATGATGATCATCGCGCTGTTCGGCCTCATCGGCTCCTCGATTTACACCGCCTTCGTCCTCGTCCGGCGTGAACCGAACATGGTCTGGATGCCGCTGACCCTGTTCCTGCTTTCGTCGGCACTCTTCTACGGCTTCGGGCCGCTCTCACACTTCTTCGGCAGCGAAGGCACCAAGGCTTACCTGGCGCTGCGTCTCGTGAAAGCCTCTCCCGAAGAGCTTCTCCGCGCGACCAAGCTATCCCTTACCGGAATCCTCTTCGTCATGCTGGGCGCCCTGGCGATGTTGACCATCGGACGGCGATTTCTCGCCCGCCAGGAGCCGCGCGAAACCGTCAGTCCGTTCAGGATCGAGACCCTGACGGCCGGCTTTCTCGTCCTCGGGCTCTTGCTGAAGTTCGGCCTTTGGTACCCCACGATCTGGGGTCTGATCGACATCACCATTCCGGGGTTCGTTTCGATCTTCACTGCCCTGGCGGCGCTGGGGTTCGGTCTGTTTGCGTTCGTTGCCTTCTCCCGCGGCGGGCCGATCATCGTGCTGTTCCTGGTTCTCTGGACCGTCGACTTCCTGCTCACCACGCTGGCCTTTGCCAAAGTGGATCTCATGCTGGCCGCGATCTTCCCGATCGCTGGCTTCTTCCTTGCGACCAACCGCTCCATCATCACGCTGCTCCTGATCGCGGCCACCATCGGCGTGTTCGCGGCCTCCCAGCCCATGGTGACTTTCGCGCGCAACAGCGGCGTCTCGGAACTGAGCGCAAACGGCTATGCCGAAAGAGCGAAGGTGATCTACACGTACGTTACCGAGCGGCCTGAAGTGCAGGAAAGCACGGTCTACTACGGCTCCCAACGTTGGTGGACGCGGCTCGAGTACACTGCCAAGCAGTCCTACGCGATGGCGCTTCGGGATCGTGGGGTTACGTCAAACTCGCTGTCGCAGTTGCCGATCGTCTTCATTCCCCGCGTGATCTGGCCGAGCAAACCTGAGTTGCGCGGGCCCGGCCGTGACTTCTACTTTCTTCTGACCGGGCGTGACCACAACCTGATGTCGATCTCCGTTTATGGGGACCTGTTCTGGCAATTCGGATGGCTCGGCGTTATCCTGGTTGCTCCGCTGATTGGTTGCTGCCTGGTGTTGATGACGAATGTCCTGCTGCCGCATCTCAAGGCCAGGAACTTCGCCTATTTTCCGCTGGTCCTTATCGGCTTCAGGTTCGCCCTCCTTGATCCCAACAAGTTCGTGATCAACGGCGTGCTCAGTTCAGCCGCCTTCTTCGTAATCTATCTCGTGGCGATCAACTGGGTGACGAACACGGCGGTCAGGCGCCGGCAAATGGCTGTCCAGTATGCATAAGGCAGCTGTTTAGCTGCCTGGCAGGGGATCGGGAGTGGTATTTTCCCTCGCACGTCGCCTGCGCGGCGCTCGCCGGCATCTGTCCGGCGGACTGGTTGTCGGGCTTGGGGTCATCAATTTGGCCGTGGGCTTCATTAC
>CBIHMX010000490.1:0-2968 GCA_966211115.1 uncultured Gemmatimonadaceae bacterium
GCGGCTCGCGGCAAGATCCGCATCCATCCGCTCGAAGGCCGAGAACACGGGCATGAACTCGGGAGCGGGACGGCGCTCGGGTTCCGGATATCGCTCGCCCCGCGCGATGCGCAAAGCGGCCAGGCGCAGCGCGCCCACCGGTCGTTCGAGCTCGCGCGCCGCCACACCCGACAGCACCAGTGCCGCGAGGGCGCCGAGGCTGGCGGCGAAGAGCACGAGCACGCCGATGTCACGCCGCTCGCGGTCGAGCACCCGTTCGGTCAGCGGCGCCGGCGCCGCCAGCACGGCCCGTCCCCCGCCGGTCATGATGTACGGGCGGTAGCCTAACAAGAGCGGCACGCCGGCCACCACCGGCCGCGACGTCATCGTCACTTCGGTCTCCACACCGAGGCCGATCGCCACGTCCGGTGGCAGGTACCGGCCGATCGGCGCGAGTTGCGCGTACAGCGAATCGCTCGCGCGAACCAGGAGACCACCCCGATAGGCCAACAAGGGCGTGTCGAATCGCTCGCTCGCGGCGCGGAGGTCGTCGACGCCGCCTCGTGCCGCGATGCTCAACGTCTCGCGCAGCAGCAGCACCCGCGATTCGCGATCGGACTGGATCAGCCGCGAGTACGACCAGAGCGCAAAGGCGGCCGCCGGCACCATGAAGAAGCCGAACAGGGTCACGGTCAGGCGTCCGCGATAACTGCGCGACCACGCGTACAACCGCGCTCGGGCCCAGCGTCCGACGCCGCCATCGGCTGTGGCGACGGCCGTCCAGAGGACGCCTAACACGAGCAGGTCGAGGAGCACGATCAGGACGCCGCGCGGCGCCAGCACGTCGAGCCCGCGCAGTTCGACTTCGACATGCGCCCGCGCCCCCTCGCCGGCTCCGGGCACGAGCCAGTCACCGTGCAGCTCGTTCCCCTTTCGCTCCCACGCTGGGCGTTCCGAGAGCGGGATCGCCGACGGGAGTGGCGTCAGCACCAGGTCATACGGTGGTTCGGCCGCGGATGGCCGCGAAAGCCCGGACAGCAGGGAAAACGGGTCCTCCTCGACGAGCCGCGACTGCGGCGCCACGACAATCGTGGTCACGGTCCCGTCCTCGTGAGGCACCGCGGCGAGCAACTGCCGCCCCTGTGCCGATTCGGCCTCGCGCCAGGCGGTCGCGCCGGTTTGCCGGGCCTGCATAACGAGATCACCCTCGCCCTCGACGCGGCTGGCAAAATCGCGGATCCGGAGCTCGGTGCCGGGGTGAATGTCGTTCGGACGCCAACTGGCGAGTTCCACCGGATTGCCGGCAGCCGCCAGCGGTGACTCGACGAACCGCTTGAGGAGGTCGGAACGTTGCGTCGGAACGTCGCCTTCCCGGATGGCGTCGGCCAGCCGTTCGGTGAGTTCCCGCGTGCCCGGATCGGGAATCGAGAGCCGCGCCACTTCGTTCTCGGCGAGTTGCACCCGCGCACGGGAGATCGCATACCACGTCAACGTCGTGGAACCAAAGGCGGCGACCATGCCCGCGCTGGCGATCAGGCCCCGCGAACGCCGCGCCAGGGCCAGCGCACCCATGGCCATGATCCACAGGCCGACGTACCATGGGGGCCATCGGCCCGGCGCGAGCCAGAGGACGGGTCCGAGCAGCGCGGCGATTCCCGCCAGGATGGGTGCCAGCCACGGACTCAGGCCACGTTCGCGCGACACGAGCATGCGACCGGCGCTGGAGCCGGCGAGCAGGATGGCCGCCGCCGCCAGGAAGAGCGGCAGTTGCCACGACAGCCAGAGCTGGATCGATGCGCCGCGGCCCGGCAGCGCAATCCCGCGCGCCAGGTCCCGCAGGAGGAATGGCCCCGCCGACGTTACCACCACCACCGCCAGGGCCGGTATCCAGCGGCCCTGCAGGCGCACCCCTGCCCTGCCTAACGCAAAGAAGCCGAGCAGCACCAGGGCGCTGGTGGCGGAGAGCGCCGCCACCGATCCCGAGAGCGGTCCGAGGATCGGCGAAAAATAGACGCCGGGGTCGAACAGCGACGACAGGTTCGACCAGGCGCTGAACGGCAGGAGGAAGACGATGGCCAGCAGCGCGCCGAGCACCATGAACCGGCGCGCGAGCGAGGCGGGACGCCGCCAGGCCAAGCCGACCAGCAGGATGATCGTGATCACCAGACCGGAGCCACCCCACGTGCGTGCCTGCTCTGTCACGCGCTGGCGCGCTTCGCCCTGCGAGAGCAGCCGCGGTTGCACGGCAATGAACTCGCTCCCCACGGGCATGACCTGCCAGCCTCGCGGCCCGTACGCGCTCGCTCGATAGGCAAAGCCGGAGAGAACGGATCCGAGCCGGACGGTGGCATCCAGCGAACCAGCGACGCGATCGGCGGGCGGCTCGGCGTGAAGTATCGCGTCGGCGGTTGCAATGCGGCCGTTCCGATGCGCGACGCGGCGGATGACCACATAGAAGGGCGTCCACTGGATGCCGGAGGACTCACCGGGAAGCAGCTCGGGGGATCGCAGCGATCCTGACCACGCCACCGGACCGGAAGGATCGGCGACGACGACGCCTCGATAGGCAGGTTGAGAGCCCCGCGCCGCCAGGTGCGCAAAAGCGCCCGCGGCGTCGGAGGGTGCGAGCAGGGCGTACTGGGCGAGGCTGTCGAGCTGACTGACTTCCCGCGCGATGGCGGCGGTGAGGCGGGCTTTCCCCTGCTCCACGACCGCCGCTGAAAATTCGTCCCACGAACTATCGATTCGTGTCAGGCGCCGCTCGTACAACCCGGCCCCCGCGAACGTCGCCAGCAGGACGAGCGTCGTGATCAATCCCCGGGCGCCGGCTCGCGCCCTGGGTACGAGGACGGCCGCCGCCAGAGCCACGACCATGGATGCCGCGACCAGGGGCGGCGTCGGATTCCGCAGCCAGAGCGCGAGGCCGAACGTGGCCGCGCCAGCGACGAGCAGCCACCACGCCGGCACCAGCCGGTGCACAGGCTCGGTG
>CBIHMX010000491.1:0-2967 GCA_966211115.1 uncultured Gemmatimonadaceae bacterium
GTACAGGCTCCGAGCCTGCACCTGCCCCAGGTGGGAGCAACGTTCACCTACACGCGGACGCTCGCCTCGCAGTTCGAGGCGCTCGCCGACGCCGCACCGGCGGAACCACCTCCGGGCACCCCGCCGGTTCCGCCTGACGACGGCACGACCTATTACACGCCCTGCACGCGATACCTCGCGGCTGCCGGCGCCACCGAGGCACAGCGCCTGACGAGCCTCGAGGTGTTCGCCCGCTGCTCGGCCGGCTCGGGTGGACTCGGCATCGACTTCAGCAAGGTCGGCTTCGGCTCGCTGAATCAGTACCAGCTCGGTGTCCAGGGTTCGATCGACCTCTACTCGGGCGGCCGCGCGCAGGCGCAGGTGCGCGCCGCCGAAGCGGGCCGCACCGCCGCCGACATCGAGCTGGTGTCGCAGCGCGCTCGCCTCTCCCTCGACGTGACCGAAGCGTATTTCGACGCCGTCCTCGCCGACCGCCTGGTGGCGATCGCGGAATCGTCGCTCGCCCAGACCGAAAACGTGCTCGGCCAGACGCGCCTCGCCAGGGAGGTGGGTAACCAGTCGGAGTTCGACTTGTTGCGGGCGCAGGTGACGCGCGACAACCAGATGCCGGCGCTGCTGCAACGTCGCACCGATCGCGATCTCGCGCACGCACGCCTGAAACAAATGCTGAACATTCCGGGTCCCGACCGCCTCACGCTGACGACCGGACTCGCGAACGAAGCCGACCTGTTGCAGGTGTCCCGGCCGGCGGCTGCAGCGGGTACCACGCAGGACGACACGATTTCCGTCGGCCGCGCGCCGGTGCGCCAGCTCGCGCAGGCGTTGCGCGCCGAGCAGGAACAGCTTCGTATCGCGCGCTCCTCGTGGATCCCAACCGTTTCGTTGTCGACGCAATACGGACGCGTGGCGTTCCCATCGTCGGGCCTGCCCAACCTTGGCAACTTCCTCACCAATTGGACGGTGAGCCTGACCGCCACCGTGCCGCTGTTCACCGGTGGTCGCACGCGCGGGCAGGCGATGGTCGCCGAAGCGGCGGTTCGTGAGGCCGAGGCGCGGTACGAACAGATTCGCGAGGCGGCGTCGCTCGACGCGCAGCAGGCCCTGGCGCTGCTCAACCAGGCGCAGGCGGCGCTGGCCGCAAGCCAGGGGACATCGGAGCAGGCATCGCGAGCCTACAGCATCGCCGAGGTCCGGTACCGCGAAGGCCTGTCGACGCAGGTCGAGCTGAACGACTCGCGGCTGCTGCTGCAGCAGGCGAGTGCCAACGCCGCGCTGGCGGTGCGCAACCTCCAGGTGGCGCGGATGCGGGTGTCGCTGCTGCGCGACCTCCCGTTAGGCGTCGGTGTCATCACGATCCCGTTGTCGATCAGCGGGCCGTCAGCGGCGCCGGCGCCTCGCCAGATCGCGCCACAGTCGGGGACCGCGGCGGCGGGAGGCGGATTGGTGAGGACGTCGGCGGCGGCAGCGGTCGTACCGCCGCGATAGGCGTGAGAACGTGAGAACGTGAGAACGTGAGCGACAACTGAAACGCACTGATTACTCTGGTCTCTTTCGGAAATACTTCTAATGAAAGTCAAACACAGTTACCGCTTGTTGGGCTTATTGACCGCGGCGGCCCTTACCCTCGCGGCGTGCAAGGGTCAGGAAGCGGAGAGCGCGACACCGACCACACCGCCGGCCGTCGCCATCGGCGCCGAGAACATCACGGTGGTCACCGAGGGCGATCTGGCGAGCGGACCGGCCATCTCCGGCGCGTTAGGACCGTAGCGCGATGCCACGGTCCGCGCGCAGGTGCCCGGGGCGGTGCTGAAGGTGAACGTGGACCAGGGCACGCGCGTCGCGGCTGGGCAGAGCCTGGCGCAGATCGACGATCGCACGCTTCGCGATGCGTTCCTCTCGGCCCGGTCCGGGATGACGACGGCGCAAACGTCGGCCGAGCGCGCGAAGCGCGATCTCGAACGGAGCGAGCGGCTGGCCCAGGCCGGGGCGATCGCCGAGCGCGACCTCGAGCAGGCCAGGTTGACGAACACCGCCGCTGAGTCGCAGCTCGCCGACGCGCAGGCCCGCCTGACGATGGCGCAGAAGCAACTCGACGACGCGCAGATCAGGGCGCCGTTCGCCGGGGTCGTGAGCATGCGGTCCGTCTCCGAGGGTGATGTCGTGTCGCCGGGTACGGCGCTGTTTTCGGTCGTCGATCCGTCGAGCATGCGGTTCGAGGCGTCGGTGCCGGCCGCGCAATTGTCGCAGGTCAAGGTTGGCGCGCCGGTCTCGTTCACCGTGAGTGGTTACCCGGACAAGCGGTTCACGGGGCGCGTCTCACGGATCAGCCCCACCGTGGACCCGGGGACCGGACAGGTCCGGATCGTCGTGGCGGTACCTAACGCCTCGAGCAACCTGGTGGCTGGACTCTTCGCCAACGGCCGCATCGCGACAGAGCAGCGGTCGGGCCTCACGGCGCCGTATGCCGCGGTGGACATGCGGGGACTCAAGCCGACCGTGCTCCGGTTGAAGGGCGGTGTCGCCGAACGCGTCGAAGTGACGCTTGGCGTTCGCGACGAAGAGGTGGAACGCTATGAAATCGTCTCGGGCGTCGTCGCCGGTGACACGCTGCTCACCGGTGCGGCCCAGGGCATCACCCCGGGTACCGCCGTTCGCGTGAGCGTTCCCTCGGACCAGCCACCGGCGAAGTGAGGACACGACCATGATGATCTCCGATTTCGCCATCAAGCGGCCCATCGTCACTGTCACGGTGATGCTGGCGCTGGTGGTGTTCGGCCTGTTCTCGCTGTTCCAGCTCGACACCGACGAGTTCCCGGACGTCGTCGCGCCGGTCGTGACCGTCTCGACGATCTATCCCGGCTCATCGCCGGACGTGGTCGAGCGTGAAGTCACCGACCCGATCGAGGAGGCCATCTCCGGAATTTCCGGCGTCCGCACGGTGCGCTCGCAATCGCTGGACGGCTACTC
>CBIHMX010000492.1:0-2966 GCA_966211115.1 uncultured Gemmatimonadaceae bacterium
AGAGTAGGTCGCGGCAGCCAGGGCGTTTAGCTTACTGAACGGAACGCTGGGCGTTCCAGAACCAGGGAGACCTTCCATGAGAATCGCAGCGTTGGCGTTAGGTCTGGTGATCGCGGCTGGCGCATGCGCCAGTTCCCAGACCGCCGCCGCAGACCAGACGGTAACGTCCAGCAGGACGGCGAGCCGGGCGAACGTCATCAGTCAGCAGGAAATTACCGAAAGCAGGGCGGCGACACTCAATGATCTGGTTCGCCAGTCGCGACCCGGCTGGAACCGGAATGTGGCCTGGTTCACGAACAACGATCCGGATCCGAATGCCGGTAACATGTCCCCCTCGGGCGTGAAGGAGATCAGGTTCCTGTCCAAGTCCGAAGCGCAGATGAAATGGGGATCCCGGTACAACGAAGTCATTCAGATCATCCGGTAGAGGTGACATCGGGGACGACGGCGAAGTCGCACGGGTGGGGGAGCCTGATGCTGGGGCTCACCGTCCGGGCCATCACTTCGCCGTCGCTCGCCCGTGACCTGTTGCGCGTCGCGTGGCGCTTTCGTGCGCGGCGCTGGTTCCTGAAGCTGCCGTTCCTGCCGCTCCCGTCGCGCGAGTACACGCGCTGGCGCATGTACACTGCCTACGGCGATGAACGCGCTGTGCCACCGGTCGAAGACGTCATTCGATACGCAAGATGGGCCGGACGGCAGTAACCGCAGTCGCTACCCCACCCGGCGTCGAGCGGATCAAGGCAGAGGCGTTCGCGTTAGGCTTCGACCTGGCCGGCATCGCCCGCCTGGGCCCTGCCGGCACGTTCCCGGCTTTCGAGCGATGGCTGGAACGGGGACTTGGCGGCGAGATGGCCTGGCTCCGTCGCGATGCCGTGCTCCGGAAGGACATGCGGCTTCCCCATCGTGGGGCGCGCTCGGCGATCGTCGTGGCGCTCGACTACGGCGGCCGGCAGCCGGCGGGGACGCTCGCCCGGTACGCGCGTGGGCGGGACTACCATGGCGTGATGAAGGAGCGACTGTTCGCGCTTCTGCAGTGGATCCAGACCGAGACCGGGACGAAGGTGTCCGGCCGGCCGTACGTCGACACGGGCCCGATTCTCGAGCGCGATCTGGCCCGGCTCGCGGGACTGGGCTGGTTTGGGCGGAACTCGATGTTGATCAACCCGAAGCGCGGCTCGTTCCTGTTCCTCGGTGCGCTGTTCGTGGACCTCGAGCTGGAGCCGGACGCGCCGTTTGCTGAGGAGCATTGCGGGACGTGCCGCCGTTGTGTCGACGCCTGTCCGACCGGCGCGATCGTGGAAGACGGCGTGGTCGACGCGACGCGTTGCATCTCCTACCTCACGATCGAGAAGCGGGGCGCCATTCCGGCCGAATGGCGGCGATCCATCGGGACACTCGTTTATGGATGCGACATCTGCCAGGATGTCTGTCCGTGGAACGTGCGCTTCGCGAGCGAAGCCCGTGATCCCGACCTGACCACCGGAAGCGTCGAGGCATCGCCGGACCCGGTGACACTTCTGCGCCTGGACGCCGACGGCTTCCAGCGTCGCTTCGGCGGAACGGCAGTCACGCGCGCGGGGAGGCAGGGTGTGTCCCGCAACGCCGCTGTTGCCCTGGGGAATCGCGCCGGTCCGGGAGACCTCGACGCGCTGCTCGATGCGCTCGAAACGGAGCAGGATCCGGTGGTACGGGAGCACGTGGAATGGGCGGTAGCCAAGATCCGTGGGGAAGGCGACATCGGGGTCTGACCTCGATTTCGCGTTGCACCGCCTCCTCATCGCCCGCATAACGAAATCGGCCAAACGCGCGTCTTCCGGACACCAGGTCCGGAGGAATCCCGCGACGCATGCGCGTTCGCCAAAACACGTTCGGGCGCGGCGTGAACGATCCTCTCCGCATGCTCCAATGGCTGGCCTTCGAATTGCATAACCGGGTTCGTGCCATCGAGGGCAGGATGTTCGTCCTGCTTTGAAGACCCTCTCGATTCCTGTCGGCCGGGAATCAGATCGGTTCTTCGCCATGCACGAAAATTGTTCTCGCGCGAATTCACTCTTGCTGAAAGAGGACTCGCGACAGACATTGCCGCGCCGGTCGAATCGTCTTTGGCCGCAGACTGATACTGGATGAAACGGTTCGACCTCGCACTAGCATCGGCACTCACGCTGCTCGGCGTGTTCGTCACACGAGAGGCGCTCGCCACTCGTGCGCTCAGCGACGCTGAGCGCAACGCCAGCTTCGGCACCGCGCGTGTCGACACGGCTGCCGCGTTGTCCGACTCCGCTCCGGTCGCTCGCGACATCGTCCTGCCGCCATCCAATGGATCGTCGCGCGATGATTTGCGTCGGCGCATCGCGCTTGCGTCGGAAGACACCTACATCGGCGACGTGATTGCCTCACACGATTCGGCGCTCGCCCGCTGGCCGGATCGCCATGGCAACCCGCTCCGCGTCTGGGTGCAGCCTTCAGCGACGTACTCGGGATTCAACTCGGCATCGGTGCCGGTCGTCCGCCAGGCGTTCGTCGAGTGGTCCAACCTCGGCATCCCGGTGCCCTTCACCTTCGTGGTGGATTCGGGCCTGGCTGATGTCCGCGTGACGTGGGTCGAGAAGTTCAACGAATCGATCAGCGGCAAGACGCTGTGGGCGCACGATGACGGCATGTGGATCATCGACGCCAACATCCAGCTCGCGGTTCGGCACCACTCGGGCGAAGTGCTCGACACGACCTCCGTGCGCGCCATCGCCATGCACGAAGTGGGTCACCTGCTCGGCCTCGATCACACGACCGACACGACGTCGATCATGGCCCCCAAGGTCCGCGTCCGCGACCTGTCAGCGGCCGATCGGGCCACCGCGCAACTCCTCTACAAGTTGCCCGCCGGCCGGCTCGCCGACAGCCGAAAGTAACCCCCCAAGTTCGGGGTCAGACCCGGGGTCAGACCCGGGGTATGACCCCGGGTCTGACCC
>CBIHMX010000493.1:0-2943 GCA_966211115.1 uncultured Gemmatimonadaceae bacterium
TGAACGGTTCCAAGGTCTTCATCACGCACGCCGGCGTCGGGGAAATCTTCGTCGTGACCGCGGTGACGGATCCGGCGAAGGGAACGCATGGCATCTCGTCGTTCATCCTCACGAAGCATAACGAGGAGCGGGAGAAAGCGGCTCCATACGGAGTCGGCCACGATGACTCGCTGCCCGCCATGACCGGCTTCACCACCGGTCGCAAGGAAGACAAGCTGGGGTGGCGAGCGTCGGATACGCGCGAGTTGATCCTGACCGACGTCGAGGTCCCCGCCGACCAGCGCCTGGGAGAGGAAGGGGAAGGGTTCGTCAACTTCATGAAGACGCTCGACGCGGGACGGATCGGCATCGGGGCGCTTTCACTCGGCATTGCGGAAGGGGCGTTCGAACAGGCACTCCAGTACTCCACCGTCCGCCGGCAGTTTGGCCAGCCGATCGCGGAGTTCCAGGGGCTGCAGTTCCAGTTGAGCGACATGGCTACCGAGATCGAGGCCGGAAAACACCTCGTCTATCACGCCGCCTGGCTGGCGCAACGTGGCGAGCCGTATGGAAAGGCGGCCGCCATGGCCAAGCTCTATTGCTCCGAACTGGCGATGCGCACGACGATCAAGGCCATTCAGGTCCACGGCGGTTACGGGTACACCAAGGAGTATCCGGTCGAGCGGATGATGCGTGACGCCAAGATCTGCGAGATCGGCGAAGGCACGAGCGAGATCCAGCGGCTGGTCATCGCGCGTCACTTGCTGAGAGAGGTGGCCGGTTGAGCGGATTCGTCATCAACCGGAAGATTCGTCTCAGGGTTGGTTTCCTCTTTGGTATCGCATACCTGGTGCTGGCGCGACCAACGGCCGGCTCGCTCTTGTTAGGCCTTCCGATTGCCTTCGCCGGACTCCTGATCCGGGCCTGGGCGGCGGGTCATATCGTGAAGAACGAACAACTCACGACCACGGGGCCCTACGCGCATACCAGGAACCCGCTGTACTTCGGCAGTTTCGTGCTGGCGGCCGGGTTTGCGCTAGCGGCGCACTGGGCACTGCTGCTGGTCGTCATCGCGCTGTTCGCGTTCATCTACGGACCAACGATCGAACTGGAGCGGGCGGATATCCGGAACCGGTTCCCGGCAGCGTACGCCGAGTTCGAGGCGAACGTCCCGGCCTTTGTGCCCCGGTTGACGCCATGGCGCAGGCAAACCGCGGCGGAATCGTTTAGTTTCAGCCGGTACATGCGTCAGAGAGAGTGGCAGGCTGGGCTCGCGTTTGTGCTGGTGAGTGCCTGGCTCGTCGCTCGAGCGCAGTTCGGGTTTTAGGAATTTCCGGAGCCGTTACAGGGCTCCGTTGTTGTGAGCGGGGATGCATCCGCGCGACTCGCGGATGGCGTCCCGGGAAACGCCCAGGTCGCGGCGGCGCGTGTCGCCACCGGCCGACCGGGTACGCACCGTTCTGGACCGGACAGGAGACTGACGAGAGATCGCATGCCGCTTCGATTGCTGCCGGCTGTTTCAGCGTGGGTCAATCACATCATGTTCGCACTGGCGACCATGATGTGGGGCCGGCCGGAGTTGGCGTGGACGATCCCGGTACAGGCGCGGCGCGCCACTGACAGACGGCTCAGCGGGACCTTCGATCCATGGTCCGGCATCGCTGCGCCACTTCCCTCAC
Source organism: uncultured Gemmatimonadaceae bacterium (assembly GCA_966211115.1). Taxonomy (GTDB): domain Bacteria; phylum Gemmatimonadota; class Gemmatimonadetes; order Gemmatimonadales; family Gemmatimonadaceae; genus JABWBJ01. The sequence continues at coordinate 1,659 of CBIHMX010000493.1, forward strand.
GGCCCAGTCGCCGGTGCATTCACGAGTCGCGTGATGCCGATCCGGCGACGGCTTCCGATGAAACGCGAAATCCTTATCAGCGCCGTAAATCGAGAAACACGAGTCGCCATTCTCGAAGACGATCAGCTGGTTGAGCTGCTCGTCGACCGGCCAGACGTCAAGCGACTGGTCGGTGACATTTTCGTCGGACGGGTAGACGCCGTCCTCCCCGGTATCCAGGCCGCCTTCGTCGACATCGGCACGGAGAAGAGCGCGTTCCTGCACGCGTCGGACCTCGTCTACGACGAAGCCGTTGGCGACGACGATGACGATGAAGACGACGACGAGGAAAGCGACGCCGCGGACGACGAGGACGGAAAGAACGGCGGGAATCGCGGCCGCGGGGACCGCCGCCGGGCCAGGCGCAAGGCGGACGCGCCGGCGATCCAGGACGTCCTCAAGAAGGGTCAGGACATCATCGTCCAGGTGACGAAGGAAGCCATCAGCACGAAGGGGCCCAGGGTGACCGCCCAGGTCTCGCTCGCCGGCCGCTTCCTGGTCTACATGCCACACGCCTCACGCGTCGGCGTGAGCCGCAAGATCGGGGAACGGGCTGAACGGCAACGGCTTCGGGAGCTGGTCGAGGGTGTGCTGCCCGAGAAGTCCGGCGGCGTCATCGTGCGGACCGTCGGCGAAGACGTGACCCGCGAGACGTTCGAGCGCGAACTGCAGACGCTCATTTCACAGTGGAAGCGCATCAAGCGGAAGACGACCTTCGTGCGCGCGCCCTCGCTGCTGCACCGCGAGACGAGCCTGACGAGGGGCATCGTGCGGGACATCTTCAGCTCCAGGGTCGAGAATGTACAAGTCGACTCGAAGCAGGTGTACAACGAGGTGACCGAGTACCTGCAGGGCGTCGCGCCGGAGCTCGTCGAGCGCGTGAAGCTCTACGAGGGCAATGCATCGCTCTTCGACAAGGCGAAGATCGAGACAGAAATCCGCGACCTGTTCAAGCGGCGTTGCGATCTGCCATCAGGCGGCTACCTGATCGTCGAGCCGACGGAGGCGCTGGTATCGATCGACGTGAACTCCGGCCGCTTCACCGGCAAGAAGGATCCGGAAAAGACGATCCTCAAGATCAACCTGGAAGCCGCACGTGAGGTCGCGCGGCAGCTCCGGCTCCGGGACATGGGCGGGATCATCGTCTGCGATTTCATCGACATGGAGTCGAAGGGAAACCGCGACCGTGTCCTGCAGGAGCTGCGCAGTCATCTGGGACGCGACCGCGCCCGCACCCGCGCGTTTG
>CBIHMX010000494.1:0-2938 GCA_966211115.1 uncultured Gemmatimonadaceae bacterium
GCGTTCTTCGCGAAGTTCTGCAGGGCGTCGCAGCCGTGCACCACCGCCCGTTCGACGGCGCGCTCAACGTCCCACCGATTATGAAAGCGCACCTCCGCCTTGGCGGGATGGACGTTCACATCCACAGCATCGCCCGGCATCTGGATTTCGAGCGCGAACGATGGACGGAGTCCGGGGGACAGCGCGGTGCGATAGGCGGTTTCCACCGCCCTCGTCAGGCCGTTGTCGCGAATCGTCCGTCCATTCACGATGAGCGCCACTCGCCGTGATGCCGTTCCAACGTCGGCGGGCCGCTCGGTCAGGCCACTCACGCGAATGGGACCGGTGACCGTATCGACGTCGAGGAATCGCTCGGGAGCGGAAGTCCCCCAGAGTCCAGCGACACGATCGCGCAGTGTGCGGGCGGGCGCTAGCGACATCACCTCCTTGCCATCGGACGTCACACGGAGCCGGACATCGCGCCGCGCCAGCGCTATCGACGTCACGACGTCATTCGTCGCTCGCCATTCGGAGCGTGTGCCGCGCAGGAATCGCGCCCGGGCCGGCGTGTTGAAGAACAGGTCTTCGACCGAGACGGTCGTTCCCTTCCGGCGCGCGGTATCGGTCACGTCCTGCAGCGTGCCACCAGCAGCCTGCACCTTCGTTCCTGCTCCGTCGACTGTCGATGTCGTGACCGAGAAGCGGGAGACCGAACAGATGGCGGACAACGCCTCACCGCGAAACCCGAAGCTGCGCACACCCACCAGGTCCGACGACGTGCGGATCTTGGACGTCGCGTGACGTTCGATCGACAGCGTTGCATCGTCGCGGTCCATGCCCGTGCCGTCGTCGCTGACGCGGACCAGCCGGCGACCCCCTTCTTCGAGGTCGATGTCGACCGTGGTGGCTCCGGCGTCCAGTGCGTTTTCGACCAGCTCCTTCACCACCGATGCCGGCCGGTCGACGACTTCACCGGCGGCAATCTGGTCAGCGACTTCACTCGAGAGCAGCGCGATACGAGCCATGTCACCGCGAAATGCTGAACGAACCCTCGGCGATCGAGAGCTCCTGCAAGCGTCCGCCCTCGACCCAGCCACGCCGTCCGTCGGCGAGTTCGACGCGCGTCCAGGCGCCCTGGTGACCAAGCACCTTCGCGACTTCGCCGGGAAGCGCTTCCACACCCGCTTCCGACGACAACACCGGCATCGCGCGGAGTTGCGTGGCCGACGTAACGACGGCGGCGTTGCGCCCCTCGATCACGTCCTGCTGCTTCACCCCGAGCGCCAGGATCACGAGCGCGCCCGCCGCCAATGCGGTTCCGACGGTGTTGAGCGGCAGGTGGCGCCGGCGGCGCGCGATGGCCAGCAGGACGAATCCCGAGATCCAGAGTGCTCCTCCCACTCCGCCTAACAAGTTCAGCGAGACCGGCGGCACGCCGTGCCAGAGGCGAGGGGTACCCGGTGCCAGGCGCAGGTTGTCGCGAACGTCTCTCGCCATCGGATCGAGGCGCATCGTCCGCTGCCAGCCGATCACCGCCGCCGCCGTGTCCTCGAGCTGCCAGGAGGCCGCGGCAAAGTTGTACCAGGCATCGGGGGCGCGCGGACGGGCCTGGGCGAGCTCGAAGAAAGCCTGGCGCGCGGAGCCGAACTCCGCGCAACGCGCCCTCGCGGACCTGGAGCGGTCCGGAGTCCCGGTGCGGATCATCACGCAGTACATCGACGGCCTGCACCAGAAGGCGGGCTCCCACCCCCGCAAGGTGCTGGAGCTGCACGGCTCGGCATAGAACGCCTCGAGTCCGTTCGCGAATACGGTGGACGCGACGACGTCCTGGCTCGCCGCCCAGGCGGTCGCCGAGAGCAGCAGCATGGTGCCCACCCCAGCGGCAGATCGGGTGGCGCGACGGGCAGCAATGGCCGCCCGGGAGCGCGCTTCCAGGTCGATCGCGCGCAGGAGAATGATCGCACGTTCAGGACTGGGTGTGGCGGTCTCTCCGCCACCGAACACGGACTCGTCGAGTATGCCTAACAGCGCGGCGGCATCGGCGGCCGTCGACTCCGAGACGCCGGCCCGGCGCAAGGCGCGCCGCAGCAGGTCCCGGTCGGCCATGTCAGCGGCGCTCACTTGCGTGCGCTCGGCTACCGCTCGCGCAAAGATACGCCTGACGAGCGCCGGATCGGCGCTCCCGTGCTGCACCGCGCTCCGGAGCTGGCCTTCAGGCGACGTCACCGGGACGATCTTCTGCCGCCGGCCGAACGCGATGAAGAGGAACGGAAACGGCGCGAGGCCCAGCAACAGCCAGAAGAGCGTTTCCTCGGTGATGGGCGCTGGAACCTGCCCTTCGTAAAGGCGCCGCAACGGCAGGACGGGCGTCGAGTCGGACGCGCTCGACGATGCAATGACCGGATCGCCACTGATGGAAATCGTGTCGCCGCGGCCAAAGGCGACCTCGTACTGCTCCGAGTACGGGTTGAAGAACGGATACCGGATGCCCGGCACCGCCTGACGGCCCGGGCGCACCGGCGTCAGGATGTAGTCGAACTCCTTTCGCCCGCGTACGAGCGTCGTCGACGAATCCATCTGTACGCGCACTGCGCCGGGTACGACGTCCGCCCAGGGCACCGAGAGGTCGGGTCGCGGGAGCAGTGAGACGTTACCGGTGCCCACGACGACCGCCGTGAACGTGAAGGGATCACCGGTCCGCTGGCTCCGGCCGTCGAGCCGGGTCTGCAGGCTCAGTCGTCCGACCGCGCCACGATACCCCGGCGGGCGGCCATTGGCTGGTGGCTCCCTGGCTATGACGACGAGCGACTGTGTTCGTGCGGAATGGCTCTCCTCGCGGGCAAAGAACGAGTTGCTGAGCGGCAACGCATACTCGAGCCGCGCCGGCGGGATTTCGTGGCGCCCGGCCGTCAGCGGGAACAGGGCGCGCTGGAAGACGTGAACTTCATACCGCCTGGAC
>CBIHMX010000495.1:0-2933 GCA_966211115.1 uncultured Gemmatimonadaceae bacterium
TATCAGCCGCGCTCCCTCGATGCGGGCGATCTCCCACTCGTAAGGCTCCCGCACATCGAGAATTTCAACGGATTCACCCGACGCCAGCCTAGTGGCAAGTACGGCCGGTTCGATCTCCGGTACCGCGCCGAACACGGCGTCGAGATCGGGGGACGCGCAGAGTTCGACCGCGTCGGTGAGATCGCGGATCGTGCGCGTACCACAGGCCGGACAGGCGGGGTCCCGCCTCACGCGGACCGTTCGCTGGCGCCAGTGCAGGGCATCGATCAGCAGCAGCCGCCCGACCAGCGTCGTGCCCGCGCCGGTGATGAGCTTGATCGCCTCGGTTGCCTGAATCGTCCCGACCAGGCCGGGGAGCACACCCAACACGCCGCCTTCCGCGCACGACGGCACCAGATCCGGCGGTGGAGGCTCCCGGTAGAGGCACCGGTAACACGGACCCTCGGCAGTCGCGAACACCGACGCCTGTCCATCGAACCGGAAGATGCTGCCGTACACGTTAGGCACGCCCTGCAGCACGCAGAGGTCGTTCACCAGGTACCGGGTAGCGAAGTTGTCGGTGCCGTCGATGATGACGTCGAACCCGTCCGCGATTTCTCGCGCATTGTCGGCGGTCAGCCGTACCGGGAATCCCTCCACGTGCACGTGCGGGTTGATGTCGCGCAACCGGTCGCGCGCCGAGTCCAGCTTGCCCCGACCGACGTCGCGCGTGCCATGCAGAATTTGCCGCTGCAGGTTCGAGACGTCGACGGCATCAAAATCCACGAGGCCGAGCGTGCCGACGCCGGCAGCCGCCAGGTACAGCGCCGCCGGCGAACCCAGGCCTCCGGCGCCGATCAGCAACATCCGCGATCGGCGGAGCGCGCGCTGTCCATCCACGCCCACCTCGGGAAGCAACAGGTGCCTGCTGTAGCGGACGTACTCGTCAGGCGCGAGATCGCCCGAGGTTCGTTCGGGAAGGGTCACGGCGGCCATGTTCAGCCTCCGGCGACGGCGGGAACGACCGACAGTTCATCGCTCGGCTTCACTTCGGCGTCGAAGCCGCCGATGAACCTGATGTCCTCGTCGTTCAGGTAGATGGTCACGAACAGGTACGGCGCTCCAGATTCATCGCGCAGACGAGGGGACAGGGAGGGGAAGCGGCGTACGACGTCGTCGATGGCTTCTCCCACCGTTGTGCCGGTGGCGTTGATGTTGTGCTGACCGCCGGTCAACGGGGTCAATACGGAGGGAAGGCTGAGAACAGGCATCGTTGGTGGACGTGAGACGTGAGTGGAACAGGATCAGGAGTCGATCAGGGCGGCTACTTCCGACAGTCGTGGGGCAATTGGTTCCGGTACAGGAATCGCGCCGGCGACGGCATCGATCGTCTTCAGGCCGTTGCCCGTTATGCAGAGCACGACCTCGTCGTCCGCCGAGAGCTTGCCGGTTCGCGCGAGAGACTTCGCGGCGGCGACCGTGACACCCGCCGCCGTTTCGCCGAAGATGCCCGTCGTTTCGGCGAGCAACCGGATGCCTTCGACGATGTCCGCGTCGCTTACGGCAGCCGCCCAGCCGCCTGACGAGCGCATCACACGAGCGGCTGAACGACCGTCGGCCGGGTTTCCGATCGCCAGCGACTTCGCGATCGTGTTCGGCTTTTCGGGAATGAGGGTGTCGTCGCCGCGCTCAAACAGCCGCACGATGGGGGCGCATCCCGACGCTTGCGCGCCGAACAGTTTCGGTGTGACGCCCTGGACGAGTCGGGCATCGAGGAATTCGGCGAATCCTTTCGACAGTTTCGTCACGAGCGAGCCACCCGCCATCGGCGCGATTACCGCGTCAGGCAGGCGCCACCCGAGTTGTTCGGCGATTTCGAACGCGGCGGTTTTGGATCCCTCGCCGTAATACGCGCGCAGGTTCACGTTGACGATGCCCCAGCCGAACCGGTCGGCGACCTGGGCACAGAGCCGGTTGACGTCGTCGTAGGTGCCGCGCACGCGAACGAGCCGCGGATTGAAGATCGCCGAAGCGGCGACCTTGGCCGGCTCGAGGTCGTGAGGGATGAAGATCCACGCCTGCAGGCCCTCGCGGGCGGCCGCGGCGGCCACCGCGTTGGCCAGGTTGCCGGTCGACGCGCATCCGACCACGCCGAGGCCGAAGGCGTGGGCGGCGTTGAGCGCACTGGCCACGACACGATCCTTGAATGACAGCGACGGGAACGAGCCACCGTCGTGCTTGACGAGGCAACGAGCGACGCCTAACGCTGACGCCAGCCGGGGCGACTCGACCAGGGGTGTCCAGCCCGCGTGCAGGCAGCGCACCGGACGGCCGGTGAACGGGAGCCACTCCCGGTATCGCCACAGGCTACGAGGCCGGGCGGCGATCTCGTTCCGGTCCGGCAGCGGACGGTGGGGATCGTAGACGGGTTCCAGCGGCCCGAGGCAATGCGGGCAGACGTGGGAGGGCGCCGCGTCGTGCGGACGGTCGCATAACGAGCACTCGAGCGGCAGCGCGGCGAGCGCATGGCCCGGCCGGGCGAGGGTAGCGCTCATGCCGCGATCCTCGCCCGTAGTCGGTGCAGCGCCTGCCGGGCGGCTGACAGTGTGTCACCAACGAGCGCCGATGCGGTCGCGGCGCCGCCTGCCCCTGCACCACTCCAGGTAAGGGCACCCGCCAGTGAAGCCTTCACCTCGACGACATTCACCACACCGCGAGCGGACGCGAGCGAGTCGGTGCCACTGAGTCGCTCCGGCGCGACCGTCGCGCGAACGCGGTCGCCATCTCGCCACGCCGTCGCCACCAGCCGCCATCCACCTTCTCGCGCGAGCGGAACGATGCCGTCGATGCCCGTGACTGCCACATCGCTCGCGAGGACTGGCGTTCGCCACGCCACGGTGCACAGGATCGCAATCTTTGCCGCCGCATCACTGCCATCGAGGTCAGCCGACGGA
>CBIHMX010000496.1:0-2931 GCA_966211115.1 uncultured Gemmatimonadaceae bacterium
TTTTCGCGGGACGGCAGATAAGAGCGGATAGGTCAACTGACTGAAAAGCGAGTTTACGCGAATTTGCGCGGATAGGTCAAAGGCGTTTGTGGGAACCCGCACGGGCTGAGACTCGTCGCGGGTTCTTTGCTTTCGACACCCGATCGCGTACTAGATTTTCGAACCACCTGTTTTCTTTCTGTTGATTCCAGAATCCGCGCAGCCTCGCTTCTCCTGTGTTGCTTTCTGTTGATTCGCAAAATCCGCGTAGACTCGCTTCTCAAGGCGTACCCGCGTTCATCCGTGGTTATCCGTGCAGACTCGCTCCTTCGACATCATTCGCGATCCACTCTGGAACAACATCTCGCTCGACGAACTTGCCCTGCGGCTCGTCGACACGCGAGCGTTCCAGCGGTTGCGGTATGTCCGCCAGCTCGGCCTGGCGTACCTGGTCTATCCGGGCGCCACGCACACGCGGTTCGAGCACGCGTTAGGCACGTGGCACCTCGCCGGCCGCACGCTGGCGATGCTGCAGGGCCGCGGTGATGTCTCGCCCGGACTGTCCGGCGAGGCGAGAGTCGTGGCCGCCGCGGCGCTGCTGCACGACATCGGCCACTACCCGTTTTCCCACGCGCTGGAGGAAATCGGCGCGCCGCATCACGAGGACGTCGCTGGCGCGCTGCTGACACGGGGCGAAATCGCCGATGTACTTCGCGAGGCCATTGCGCCGGACGCGCCGGAGCGGGTCGTCGAGCTCATTCGTGGGCATAGCGCGAGCCCGCTCCAGGGCCTGATTTCGGGGTCGATCGACCTGGACAAGATCGAATACCTCAAGCGCGACGCGCTGATGTGTGGCGTGCCCTATGGGGAGATCGATGTCGATCGCCTGATTCACTCGCTCACGCTCGTCACCGACCCGGTGACGCGCCGCCTGACGATCGGAGTCGCCGAGAAGGGCCTGTCGGCGCTGGAGTCGCTGCTGTTCGCCAAGTACCAGATGTACCGCAACGTCTACTGGCATCACGCCGTGCGCAGCGCGACCGCGATGTACAAGCGGCTGGTGGCGGACGCCATCCGCTCCGGTGCCTTGCGAGTCAGCGAACTGTCGTCGTTCAGCGACGAGTCATTGCTGCACCAACTCGACGAGCGGGCGCCGTCTGCCCTGCTCCGCGGACTGCGTGAGCGCCGGCTTCACAAGCGCGCATTCGAATGCCCGAGTGCCGACCTGCCGGACGGCGCCGGCGAGTGGATTGCCAACGAACGTGAGCTGGTCGCGGCCGCCGAGGACCAGTTGTCCAGCGAACTGGGACTCGGCAAGGGCGAGGTCCTGCTGGATTATCCGGCCAAGACGCAGATGCTGGACCTCGACCTGCCGGTCCTGCGCCGCAATGGCGAAGTCCGCCGGCTGACCGGGGTTGGACTCGACGGCTCGATCAACCTGCCGCGCCTGTCCGATGAGCTGTACCGGAGCGCCCGCTGGCTCCGCGTGTTCGTCGCCCGGCCGGTCGAAATCAACCGGAAGTCCGTGCTGCAACTGGCGACGATGAACCCTAAAGAGGTTCAGTCTCGGGTGGCGAATGGCGAGCCGCTCTTGAGCAGGTAACTGAAGCTGAAACGGAGCTGGAAATTCATGCCAGCTCGACCTACCGGCTTCACCCCGTGCTTCCTCGAGCAGCCGCGAGCTTCCTCGCAATCGCGCGGTAGAACGCCGCGTCGTCAGTCTTCCCCTCGGCCTCCAGCGCCATGGCACACCGCTCGAGCGCGTACAGCAGGTTGCCGAGGTAGAGCTCAGCCAGTTCGCCGACCGATTCGCCCGCCATCAGGCAGACTTTGTTGACGGCGAGGAAGTCGGCGTATGGCCTTCGGGGAGCGCGGGCGCTTCTTCGGTCTTTTCGTCGTCCCCGCTATCGGCGGCGATAATCTGCACCACGACGGCGGTGACATTGTCGAGGCCACCGCGGTAGTTCGCCTCCGCGATCAACGCGTCGACGATTCGACCAGCCGAGGCGCGTGAAAGCAGGAGCTGCTGCAGCCGGCGATCGTCCACCATGCCCGTGAGGCCGTCGCTGCAGACCAGGAACACGTCGCCGGCCCGGAACTCGCCGGTGAAGGTGTCAGCCTCGACTTCTTCGCCGGCACCGACGCAGCGCGTGATCACGTTGCTGTAGGGGTGATAGCGCGCCTGTTCTGGCGTCAGCTGGCCGGCATCGACCTGTTCCTGCACGTAGGAGTGATCGGTTGGGAGCTGGGTGAGCGCCCCGTCGCGGAGCAGGTAGATGCGCGAGTCACCGACCTGGCCGATCAGCCAGCGGGCCCCGGAGACGACGAGGACCGAAACGGTGGTGCCCATGCCCTGCTTGTCGGACTCGTTGATCGTCCGTTCGTAGATCGCCCGGTTGGCGTTCCGGATCGATTCGGCCATCCGGTCGCGCGGCGCCGGCCCGTTGAGCTGCTGCAAGTCGGACAGCTCCCGGGACACGATCTGAACCGCCATTTCGCTGGCAACCTCACCCGCTGCGTGGCCGCCCATTCCGTCGGCGACGATGAACAGGCCTACCTGCTTGCTGGCGTGAGCGAAGAAGGAGTCCTCATTCCCCGATCGCACCATGCCCACGTCACTACGGGCTGCGACGTGCATATCCACTAGGCGCAGGTCCCCCTGTGCTTGCTTCTCAGGTTCGTCGTGCTCCGATCGCCGATCATGGGTTCCATAGCCGGCAGACTCACGGTCGCGCGAACCTGAACTTGTCGCATCTGGGGCAAAGGGGGATGGGTCAGCGTGGCGGCGGGAAAACCTATAGGCGGCCTGAACCGACCGCGACTGCCACCGCCGCCCGCGTTGGAGTGGGGGAAGATATTCCGGAAACCTCGGACCACGCAAGCTGTGTTGACGTTGGTACTTGTGAGTTCTCTAACCCACCCCTCCGGCCGTCCCGGACCGGGACGGATGGC
>CBIHMX010000497.1:0-2922 GCA_966211115.1 uncultured Gemmatimonadaceae bacterium
GGTGGACGAAGTGGTGGCAATCGGGGCAGGGGTCGCGAAGGCGCTGGCGTACGCCCACGTCCGTGGCGTCATCCACCGTGACCTCAAGCCCGAGAATGTGCTGCTGCAGTCGGGCCAGCCCCTGGTGGCCGATTTCGGCATTGCACTGGCCGTTTCCAACGCCGGCGGAACGCGCATTACGCAGACCGGGCTCTCGTTAGGTACGCCGCAGTACATGAGCCCGGAACAGGCCACCGGCGACCGCGCCATCGACGCCCGCTCGGACATCTATGCGCTTGGCGCGATGCTGTACGAAATGTTGACCGGCGAACCGCCGCACACCGGCGCGACCGTGCAGGTGATCATGGCCAAGGTGCTGACCGATACGCCCCGAAGTGTGCGCCTTGCCCGTCCCGGCGTGCCCCCGCACGTCGAAGCCGCCATTGCCTGCGCGCTGGAGAAGGTTCCTGCCGACCGGTTCTCGACGGCCGAGCGATTCGCCGAAGCGCTGGAAGGGAAAGTCGATGTCATGTCGCGCACGACAGCCCGGGCGCGCGCAGAGAAACCAACCAGACGTTGGACACGGACGGCCGCTGTCGTTCTTCCGTGGATCCTCCTCGCCGGGACGATCGCCCTCTGGCTGACACGCAGTCGCACGGAGATGGGGCAGGAAATCACCCGTTCGGTGATTTCGCACGATGGACTCCAGAGTCCTGAAGACTTGCTCATCACGCCGGATGGAAGCCGGATCGTCTTCACCGCCGAGTCGGGTGGACAACGGCACCTGTACATTCGCTCGTTAGGTGAACTGGGGCCGCGACAGGTCGCGGGTACGGCCGGCGCGGCTGATCCGTTCGTGTCACCCGACAGCCGCACGATCGGCTTCTTCATCGGCAGCAGGCTCAAACGCATGGCCGTCAGCGGCGGGCCAATCGAGGACATCGGCCAAACCCAGTTTGCACCGAACTCGTATCGGAGCGCTACCTGGACCCGGAACAACGAGCTCGTATTGAATTCAGGCAGCGCGTTGCACCTCATTCCAGCGGGCGGTGGCGCGGCGGACACGATCACCGATGAATCGGGCAAACCGGTACGGGGCGCCTGGCCGGTGGCGGCACCGGACGGCGATTTCGTGTTCTTCATGAAGGGAGGACCGGCCGGTCCGGAGGACGACCTGCTGGCCGCGGTATCACTGCGGACAGGGCGGACCATTATCTCTTCCGTGCCCACGCGTGAAGTCGCTGGCGCCATGCTCGGCCACGTGTTCTTCCGCCGCGAGGATGGTGCGCTGATGGCTGTCCCGTATGACGCAACAGACGGGAGCCTGACGGGCGAGCCGATCGCGGTTCTGGAATCGGCCCGGTCCTTTTCCATCAGCACCACCGGGTCGGTGGTGTACTTCGCGGATAGCGGCTACCGGAATCTCGTTATGCGCGCCGGTGATTCGACGCGGACACTCTGGTCACCGCCCTGGCCGCGGCCGCATACCCCGCGATTGTCCCCGGATGGTCGCTACCTCTCGCTGGGCCGCGAACGCGAGACGTGGGTGTACGATCTCGTCGCGTCGACGCCGGCGCGGATCGCGGCGGTGGGCCAGCAGCAGGAGTGGTCGGCCGACGGGAAGCGGGTCCTTTATCTTTACCAGCCGCTGCCGGGAATGAAGCCAACGCTCGAAATTCGCTGGCGGGTGCGCGATGGCAGTGAGCCAGAGGAGACGCTGTTCCGCTCGGACAGCATTGCGATCCGGTCGGCGGTGCAGGCGAACGACGGGTCGCTCTATCTCGAGCTAAGCCGAAATCGGGCGGGGATCTGGAAGGTGAATTCCGGTGACACGGCACTCGTCCAGGTCCTGCCGGAGGGCACGCAGCCACGGGTGTCGCCCGATGGCAAATGGCTGGCCTACGTGTCGACGGAATCGGGCGACGCTCAGGTCTACGTCAGGCCAACGAGCGGATCGGCGTCACGGCTCGTGGTGTCCGCCGACGGCGGGCAGCAGCCGGTGTGGGATCGCACCGGACGGAAGTTGTACTACACCAGCGACGCCGGCGTGGTGCGGGCGACACTCGAAACAGATCCGGCGTTGCGCGTCGTCAGGCGGGAACTGGTACTGTCCGCCGCCTTGCGTAGCGCGCTTACCCCACAGTTCGATGTGGCCATGGACGGGCAACGCTTGCTCGTGTTGGAGCCTCGCCTGGGAAATGCCCGTATCGTGCTCGTGCAGAACTTTCTCCCTGAGTTGCGCGCGAGGCTGTCGGCGAAGCAACCTGGCGGGTCGCCGTGAGCTGGCACCAATCATCATAAGCCACCCAACGACGGCGAGGGGGTCGGCGAACGGAGTGCGCGCGCTGGGCAGGCGATCTCGCGACTACCGGCTCCGGGACGCCGAGCCAATTCCTTTGCCGTGTCGATTTCGACCGTTCTCGTTCGACGTGTAGCAGGTGCCGCGGTGGCGCGGCGACCGACACGACCCGAAATCAGGAGTGCACGATGCGTTTCATCATCATGGCCATCACCGGGAACGAAACCGAAGCGGCAGCTCCCCCGCCGCCGAAGCCGGAAGCGTTTGTCGCGATGCAGGAGTACAACGAGCAGGCCGTGAAGGACGGCGTTCTCCTCGCCGCCGAGGGACTCACGCCCCAGTCGAAAGGTGCGCGGGTGAAGTTCAGGGGCGAGGAGCGTCTCGTCATCGATGGCCCGTTCACCGAGTCGAAGGAGGTCATCGCGGGCTTCTCGATCATTCGGGCCGATTCGCTGGCCGACGCGATCGAATGGGTGAAGCGCGCTCCGAATGTGTCTCCGACCGGCGGGGGCGTGGTCGAGATCCGGAAGCTGATGGACGTCGAGGATTTCGGCGAAGGCTTCACGCCTAACGAAGAAGTCGCGAAGGTCAAGTTCTGCTGAGCCTCAGGGACGGAGCAGAGCCGCCGCGGCGCGTCGGGCAAC
>CBIHMX010000498.1:0-2906 GCA_966211115.1 uncultured Gemmatimonadaceae bacterium
GGCTCACACACGCGATGAACGCCGCCGAGGCAGTGCTCGACGAACTGTCGCACGAGCACCGCCATGAGCCGGCTTGGCCGTGGCTCAGGCGCCGGTTGGAACCGTGGTAGCGCTCGGCATCGCGGGCGCAACGATGCGATAAGTCGAGCGAAGCCATGCTGCCGATTCAAGACACGATTCCGCGCCGCAACCCACCGGTCGCTACGTATGTCTTGATCCTGATCAACAGCCTCGTCTTCATGTTCGAGCTGACCCTCTCGCCGGCGATGCTGGAACGGCTGTTTTACCTGTTCGGGATGGTACCGGCCCGCTATACACATCCCGCGTGGGCGCTCTTGGTCGGATTCCCCGTTGACGATTATTGGCCGTTCCTCACCAGCATGTTCCTGCATGGCGGATGGCTGCACATCATTTCCAATATGTGGACGCTCTGGATATTCGGCGATAACGTCGAAGATCGGATGGGGCCGGTTCGCTTTGTAATTTTCTACATTCTCTGCGGCCTTGCCGCAGGCGTAGTCCACTGGTTCGTCAACGCAGACTCTACGATCCCGGCTGTCGGCGCTTCGGGAGCGATCGCAGGAGTATTGGGCGCGTATTTCGTGCTGTTTCCTCATGCGCACGTGATCGTGATGTTCCCCGTACTGTTCTTCCCCGTCTTCTTCGCCTTACCTGCTGTCACCTACCTTGGTTTCTGGGCGCTCAGCCAGGTGTTCAGCGGAACGCTGTCCCTGGCACAGCCCAGTTCATGTTCGTCCGGCGCGGGCCTTCCTACCGGAACTGGGCGCGCGACGAATACGGGCTCGAGGGTGCCTGGGTCTCACCCCGACATTGGAGGGTGCCGTGATCTCCCCCGGCGATCTCATTTGGCTGTTCTTCCTCTTTTCTGCACTCCAACCAGTGCTGAAGCAGCGCTTTCTGGAGGCCTCGCGGCAGCGCCTCCTCGCGAAGATCGAACGTCAGCGGGGCTCGCGCGTGATCCTTCTCGTTCATCGGCAGGAGACGATGAGCCTGCTTGGATTCCCGGTGTTCCGCTACATTGACGTGAACGATTCAGAAGAAGTCCTGCGAGCCATTCACCTCACGGATCCCGCCGTGCCGATCGACATCGTCCTGCACACACCCGGAGGGCTTGTACTGGCCTCGTTGCAGATCGCCCGTGCGATTCACAAGCACCAGGGAAAGGTCACCGCTTTCGTGCCGCACTACGCCATGTCCGGAGGCACACTCATCGCTTTGGCGGCCGACGAGATCATCATGAGCGAGTACGCTGTGATCGGACCCGTCGATCCTCAATTGGGCCAGTATCCAGCTGCTTCGATTCTCAAGGCGGTTGCGAAAAAGCCGGTTGCGGAGGTCGATGACAACACACTTATCCTTGCAGATCAGGCCGAAAAGGCGATGACACAGCTGCGCGATAGCGTCCAAGAGCTGCTGACCGGCAAGATCCGGCAGGAGAAGGTCGAGGAGCTTGCCAAGCTGCTCTCGGAGGGCACCTGGACCCACGACCATCCGATCACGTTCGAAGTGGCCAAGAGCTTTGGCCTGCCGGTCCGGTCTGACATTTCAGCGGAGTTTCTGGACCTCATGGCTCTGTACCCTCAACCGGTGCGAAGGCAGCCGACGGTGGAGTACCTCCCGGAACGCCGCCGCTTCCAGGGTTCGCAGGGGCGAGAAGCCTGAATTGTGCCTACGTCTTTTCGCTCTGCCCGAACTTGGAACGAAGACGGTGCGCCTTGATCACCAGCGAGACCGCGCACCAGACACTGATAACGGCCAGAGGAACCGCGACGACGCGGGGCCACAAGTAGGCCACGAGCGCGAGGCCGGTCAGCAGCGATGCCGTGATCTGCATGATCGACGCTTCCGCCGGCCCGAGGGCACGGCGGTTCGTGATCGCCGCCCCTACTGTGTTGCCAAGCCGAATCGCTCCCGCGGCCGCGCGACCCGCGCTGCCGCTTGCCCTCGTGGCCGGACGCCGTGTCCGCTCACTCGTCGGCGTCGGACGAACCCGCCGCCCCTCGGTCAGTACGATCTCGGTCGACGTCGACAGGTCGTTCAGGAACATCTGCTCCATGGCCTGACCGAATCGTTCGTTCTCGACGACCACATCGAGCTCCCAGTTTCCAAGCCAGCTCGCTGGATTCAGATTCGTCGAACCCACGCGCGCCCATCGCCCGTCCGCCACGGCCGTCTTCGCGTGCATCATGGGTCCATTCCATTCGAAGACTCGGACGTTCGCCTCGAGCAGCGGCCGATACCCCGCCTGCGACAGGGGCCGCAAAATGGGGATGTCGGTGCCACCTGGTACGAGCAATCTGACATCGACGCCATCTCGTGCTGCGGCTCTGAGCGCCTGGACGTACGCGGGCGTAGCGGCATAGTAGGCATCAGCGATCCACACTGAGTTCCGGGCGATCGCGGCGATGAGCTGGTCCAACCGGTACAAACTACTGGCGGACGGTTCGGTGGCCACGACACGCAACGCGACATCGCCCTCGGGAGAAATCGAGTCGCGGTCCGGCAGACTGTCGACCGGAAGCGGCGGTCCGGCTGCTGCCCACGTCTGGGCGAAGGCGTGTTCAAGGTCGGCGACGGCTGGCCCTCGAATCTCCACACCCGTATCACGCCACGCTGCTACGCCACGTTCAGAGTCACCGAGCCACATCTGCCCTACGCAGAGGCCCGTGACGAATCCAACGCGCCCGTCGACGGTGATCAACTTCCGGTGATCCCGGCTCAACCACCCGAACGGGCTATCCAAGCGCGGCGGGTTGAAGCACCGGACCTCCACCCCCGCTCTCGCCAGAGATCGCCAGAAGCGCGGAGAGGTCTTGCCGACGGCCCCCAACCAGTCGTAGATCAACCTGACGCACACACCCTCACGCGCCTTGACCGCCAGGGCA
>CBIHMX010000499.1:0-2906 GCA_966211115.1 uncultured Gemmatimonadaceae bacterium
GCGGATGTCCTCGAGCGGGTTGGCGGTGAGCAGGACGAGATCGGCGCGTTTACCCGGTTCGATCGTACCCCATTCCTTCGACGCACCCAGGAACGCCGCTGCGTTGACCGTCGATGCCGTCAACGCCTGGTGTGGAGTGAGGCCGGCGTTGACCAGTGCCTGCAGTTCGCGATGCAGCCCCCACCCGTACATGTGGAACCATTCCGGCGTGTCCGATCCGCTGATCAGCTTTCCGCCGGAGTCCTGGATCGCCTTCACCAAGCGGTTCCGCACCTGCACATAACGATGGCGGCGGGCTTCGGTCTTTTCGCCTGCGCGTGCCGGGTCCCAGTAACGCGTGTGTGCGTTGAGATAACCCTGCCGCATGCGCGGCGGCCAGAACGCCCAGTCCGGCCGATCCTCGAGCTGCGCCCGCGTTTCACCAGTGCCGAACGCGGTGTTGAACACGTTCTGTGTCGGACCGATGTAGATGCCGGCGCGCGCGACGACACCGGCCAGCGAGTCCAGCTTGCGGTCGTCGACGAAGTCGAGCGTCACCCACGGCGCGTTCTGGAAGACGCCGCCCTGCGTAACCGACACCTGGCTCGGCGAGGCATCAGCAAGCGCCTCCTCGATGAACGTGTCGAGGTGCTCGAGCTGTTGATGCGCGGCAACAGCGGCCGCCAGCCCGACCTGCGGCTCCACGTGCCCAACTACGCGAATGCCGCGCGCCTTTGCCTCGGCGGTCACGGCGTCGTACACCGGCCTGCTGATGAACATCGTCAGCTTGATGAAGTCGTATCCCGCGTCGCTGGCCGTTTTCACCGCGGTGCGTGCCTCGTCAGGCGTCGTGACCACGAGAGCGTTCTCTGACGCGCGTCCGGTAAGCTGGGGACTGGCGACCCACAGCTGGGGTCCGATTACCTTGCCTTCCGCGACGGCTGTTCGAAGCGTGAGGTGCTCCGGCGTCCCGATCATCAGCCGAGCCGTCGTCACGCCCGTCGCCAGCATCACGCCGAGTTCGGCCGGGCCGGCGGAGTCGTGCACCTCGGCGCCATCGGACAAGAGGTGCGTGTGCGTGTCGGTGAGTCCCGGAATGAGGAACTTGCCGGACCCGTCGATCACGCGAACACCGGCCGGCACATCGACCGCCGACGCCGGGCCAAGCGCGGCGATACGGCCGTCGCGAACGAGCACCGTCGCCGCTGGAATCGTCGTGCGCCCGGCCATTGGAATCACGGTCACGTTCCGGATGGCGAAGGCCCCGCTCGTCAGGTGACCGCGTGAAGGGCCGAGCTTGTTTGCTCTCGCCTGCCGCGGAGCGCCGAGGGTCGCGAGGCTCTTCATGTCGGGAAACAGCGCGACGACGAGCAGCGCGCCGAACAGGGAACTTCTCATCATGGTCTGGGTGGTGAATGCCCCGAACCTGTCACACGTTGCCGCCGATTGGTCGGCGCCGTACGTGGCTTGTGGGCGACGGTGACGAACGGTGTTGGAGATGCATCGAGTTGAATGCGATCGCTAGCACAAAGCTGCGGTCACGGCCTCATCGTCAGGCGTGTCGCTTCGCCGTCATCTCCCTGGCCACCAGCGGAGCCGCGGCGCCGCTCGCCGAAGCCGGGTGGCTGCCCGTTCCACACAGCCAGAAGCCCGCCAGCGGCGTCGCATAACGACTGCACGACGGCACCGGTCGCATGAACAGGAACTGATCCAGCGCCAGTTCACCGTGGGACAGGCTCCCTTCAGTGCAACCGTAACGCGATTCGATATCCTGTGGCGTCAGCACCCAACGCCTGACGGTGCGCTCACGCAGGTCAGGCACGACCGGCGCGAGCATGGCCGTAACCTGCTCTCCCAGGAGGTCTGCCGCCTCATCGTTCCAACCGCCGGTCCGGGCGTATGGCACGTGATGGGCGGTGACGGACATGACATGGCGCCGCTCCGGTGCCAGCGACGGGTCGAGCAGCGACGGCACCGTGACGCTCAATGCGGGGGCGGATGGCACCTCACCCACCCTGGCGGCGTCGTACGCGCGTTCGACGGCCACGACCGACGGCGCCAGCACCAGCGTTCCGCCTAACGCATCGCGCGGGATCTCGGCGCCGCCCGACAGGAATTTCGGGAGCGCATCGAGTGCATAGTGAACACGAGCGGTGCAACCGCGCATGCGGATATTGTCCACCGCCCGCAGCAGTTCCGGGTCGAGCCACACCGGATCGATCCAGGCGAAGGATCGCCGGGGATCGGCGCTCGAAACCACCTGCCCTGCTCCGATCATTTCGCCGGTCGACAGTCGCACGCCGGTCACACGGGCGCGCTCCACGACGACTTCGCTCACCTCGGCGCCTAACCGGAGCTCCACGCCCGCCTCGCGGCCGGCATTCGCCAATGCGGTCACGAGGCCGCCCGTGCCTCCGCGGGGGACACGGCGCACGCCGACGGCGCCGGCCGGCAGCCCGACCTGCTGCTGCATGCAGACCAGCGCCGTCCCGCCGGACATGGGCCCGTGCCGCACGCCGTTCGTGCCCGCTACCGCCAGCAGAGTGCGCAGTTCTTCACCGGCAAACCATTCCTCGGCGACGTCGGCGATGGGCATGGGCACGACGCGGAGGATCTCCATCATCCCGCGCTTGCCCATTCGCCGCAGTCGTTGCCCGAGCGTCGCCAGCGCGACGAGGTCACCGATCGCGCGGGACTGCACCTGGGGCGCACGCACGGAAGCGGCCGCCTCGAGAAAACGCGCCACTCCGCCCACGAACTCCACGAACGCGGGCCATTTCTCCGCGTCTTGGTTCGATATCAGCTTGAGTTCGTCGACGGTGCGGCCGACGTCGGGATAGGTCGCTACCGCGCGGCGGTCGGCGGCAACGGATACCATGCCCGCCGGAACGCGCAGCCAGTCCAGGCCATGCCGGGCAAGCTGAAGC
>CBIHMX010000500.1:0-2904 GCA_966211115.1 uncultured Gemmatimonadaceae bacterium
ACATCGACCTGCACCTCCACTCCACGGCATCCGACGGCATCAACGCGCCGGAAGTCGTCGTTCGCATTGCTGGCGCGGCCGGACTGCGCGCCCTCGCGCTGACGGACCACGATACCGTCGAGGGAATCCCGCCGGCACGTGAGGTGGCGGACGCGGCGGGCATCACCCTCGTCGCGGGCGTCGAGCTGAGTGCGTACGAGGGCACCGACGAGGTCCACATCCTCGGGCTTCACCTCGATCGCATCGATGACATGCGAAACGCGCTGGCGGTTTTCCGCAGTGCCCGGCGCGACCGCGCGGAAGGCATCGTCAGGTTGTTGAATGGCCTCGGCGTGCGCATCACGTTCGACGACGTCCTGGCGGTCGCCAAGGATGCCGCGATCGGACGACCGCACGTGGCTCGCGCGCTGGTGGAAAACGGCTGGGCCATGGACCTGCGTGACGCATTCGACCGCTACCTCGGCGCCGGACGCCCCGCGTACCTCGACAAGCGCAGGATCACCATTCCCGAAGCCATCGGGCTGATCCACCAGTGCGGTGGAATCGCGGTGCTGGCGCATCCCGGGCCGGACGGCAGCCGGGAATATCTCGAAGGACTCGTCCCGATGGGTCTCGACGGAGTCGAGGTCATTCACCCTTCACATTCGGCCGAAGATCGCGCGCGGCTACTGGCGCTGGCGAAGCATTTCAACCTGGTGCCGAGCGGAGGCTCTGACTCGCATGGAGCCGCCGATGGTATTCGCGTGATTGGCGCGATGAAGGTGCCGGGCGAATGGCTGGAACTGCAGATGGCTCGAGCCACCGATATTCGAGAGAGGGGAGGGTACGCCTGATGACGGAGCATCGTCCTGTCGCGCTGGTGACTGGAGCCGCGCATCGAGTCGGCCGCGCGCTCGCCATTGGTCTCGCCCGGGAGGGCTACGACATCGCACTCCACTTTCATGCGTCCGCCGACAAGGTCAGCGGTTCGGTTCAGGGAATCGAAGCAGCGGGTGGGAAAGCGACGCTGTTCCAGGCGGATCTCACCGATCCCCACGCTCCGGTGCAGTTGGTGAAGGACGTGGTCGACCAGTGTCATGGACTCGATGCCGTCGTGAACTCGGCGGCCGTGATGCTGAGGATGCCGCTCGGGGAGATCACGGCTGAAGCGTGGGACTCGGTGTTGAACTTGAACTTGCGCGCTCCGTTTCTCATTGCGCAGGAGGCGGCTCGTCACCTTCCTGATGGTGCGTGCATTGTCAACATCACGGATCTCGCGGCCTTCGAGATCTGGCCACCCTACGTTCCTCACGGCGTCAGCAAGGCGGGCCTGGTGTATGTCACGCGCGCACTGGCTCGACTGATGGCGCCGCGGATTCGCGTGAACGCGATCGCGCCGGGAACGGTTTTGTTGCCGGAGGACTTCAATCCGGAGTTCGCCGCTCACCTGACCGAGACGACGCCGCTCAAGCGCGACGGGACACCCGACGACGTGGTTGGTGCGATGCTGTATCTCTTGCGCGCGCCGTACGTGACGGGTGAGACAATTCTTGTCGACGGCGGACGGCACGTCCGGTCGTGAGCAATACCGCTCCACTTGACGAGGAGCGAAATTACACGAGGGATGTGAGCGGCTCACGTCTCGCGTCTCGCATCGGCCCATCTACCATCACCCATTTCCCGTGACGAACGAGTTCGAGTACGAAGTCATCATCGTCGGAGCGGGACCAGCGGGAATGACCGCGGCGCTCTATGCGGGACGGTCGATGCTGCGCACCGTGGTGCTGGAGCGGGGCGCGCCGGGCGGGGAACTGCTCAACACCGAGATGATCGAGGACTATCCGGGGTTCGAACAGGTGCTCGGATGGGAGCTGGCGCAGAAGTTCGAGAGCCACGCCCGGAAGTTCGGCGCGGAATTCCGCACCGCGGGGGTGACGGCGATCCGGAAAGTCGGCGACAACTTCGAGTGCGTGTGCGACAGCGGCGAGGTCTATCGCGCGCCGGCCGTCATCATCACGGCGGGTGGGACGCCGATCAAGCTGGGCATCCCCGGTGAGGTCGAATACGCCGGCAAGGGCGTGTCGTATTGTGCGATCTGCGACGGCGCGTTCTTCCGCAGCCAGGTCATTGCCGTGGTGGGCGGCGGCGACGCCGCCTGCGAGGAAGCCGACTTCCTCACGCGTTATGCATCCAAGGTGTACCTCATCCACCGCCGCGATGAGTTCCGGGCGTCGAAGATCATCCAGAAGCGCGTGGCCGAGAATCCGAAGATCGAGCCGATACTCGACACCGTTGTCGAGCAGGTGCACGGCGATGCGGAGGGATTGGTGCATCACCTGGCGTTGCGCAACGTGAAGACCGGCGTGCTGTCGGACCTCGCCGCCACCGGGATGTTCGTGTTCATCGGCTTCCGGCCCAACACGGGTATCATCGAGGGACACGTCGATCACGATGCAATGGGGTACCTGCTCACCGATGACAAGATGCAGACGTCCATCCCGGGCCTCTTTGCGGCCGGCGACGTGCGGGTACAACTCACGCGTCAGGTGACGACCGCGGTCGGCGATGCCACGACCGCGGCCATCGCGGCCGAGAAATACCTCACCGCCCGTCGCGACGCCGCCGTGACGGTGTGAGCGAAACCGCGCTGGAGGTCGTGTCGTTCGAGACCGGCCCGCTGCAGGAGAATGCCTGGCTGGTCATCGACCGGGCGACGGGCGCCGCCGCCATGGTCGACCCCGGAGACGAAGGCGATCGGCTGATTGCGGCCATCGAACATGAGCGGGTACGCCTCGAGGCGATCTGGCTCACCCACGCCCACTTTGATCACATAGGGGCGGTCGCGGCCCTCCGCCGCCGGTTTGACGTCCCCGTCTACCTGCACGAAGGGGACCTCCGGATCTTCGAGGCCGGGCCGTTTCAGGC
>CBIHMX010000501.1:0-2902 GCA_966211115.1 uncultured Gemmatimonadaceae bacterium
GCCGGTGACCGCGTAACCCGCAGACTGGAGCATCCCGGCGAAGGCGCCCATACCGGTTCCCGCGACGCCAACCAGGTGGACGCGGCGAACTGACCCGGGCTCGACGTCGGTCAGGATCCGGGCGTTCTCGTCAGGCGGGGTGGTGTTCGATTCAGCCAAAGAAGATGTAGGCGATAAAGATGGCGGCGATGATACCCGAAAGGTCGGCGAGCAATCCGCACGCGACGGCGTGGCGAGTCTTGCGGATACCGACCGAACCGAAGTACAGCGCCAGGATGTAGAACGTCGTGTCGCTGGTGCCCTGCATGACGCCGGCCAGCCGGCCGACGAACGAGTCGGCACCATAGGTATTCATGGCGTCGACCATCATGCCGCGGGCACCGCTGCCGCTCAACGGCTTCATGATCGCTGTCGGCAAGGCCGGCACAAAGCTCGTGTCCAGGCCGATCGCGGCAAAAATGCTCCCGAGTCCCGAGACGATGACGTCGAGTGCACCCGACGCCCGCAACACGCCAATGGCGACGAGGATCGCCACGAGGTACGGAATGATGCGGATCGCGACGGTGAATCCTTCCTTGGCTCCCTCGATGAAGACCTCGTAGACATTGATGCGCCTGACGAGTCCGAGAATGATGAAGGACGAGATGACGCCGAACAGCGTCAGGTTGGCGATGAGGTTCGAGAGCGCCTGTACCCGTTCCTGCGGCAGTCCGGTGAAGTACCAGATGGTCCCGGCGATCATCGCCGTCAGGCCCAGGATGTAGGCGAGGACAACCTTGTCGAGCAGGTTGATGCGCTGCACCGCGGCGACGACGATCAGCCCGACCAGGCTGTTGATGAACGTGGCGAGGAGGATCGGCAGGAAGACGTCGGACGGGTTCACCGCTCCCGCCTGCGCGCGGTACACCATGATGCTGATCGGGATGACGGTCAGGCCCGAGGTGTTCAGCACCAGGAACATGATCTGCGCGTTCGTCGCCGTATCCTTGACCGGGTTGATCTCCTGCAGCTCCTGCATCGCCTTGAGGCCGAGCGGAGTGGCGGCATTGTCGAGGCCAAGCATGTTGGCGGCGAAGTTCATCATGATCGATCCGTGCGCCGGATGATCGGCCGGCACCTCGGGAAAGAGCCGCCGGAAGAAGGGGCGCGCCAGTTTCGACAGCAATGCGATGGCCCCGCCCACTTCCCCGATCTTCATCAACCCGAGCCAGAGCGTCAGCACGCCGGTCAGGCCTAACGAAATCTCGAATCCCGTCTGCGCCATGTCGAACGTGCTGGTCACCATGGCGGTGAAGACTTCCTGGTCGCCCAGAAAGATCAGGCGCGCCAGCCCCACCACCAGGGCGATGAGGAAGAACGAGATCCAGATGTAGTTGAGGACCATCGCGGCTAGACGTCGGGATTCAACAGCAGTTCGACCAGCACCGGCACGTGCTCGCGCATCAGCACCTCGGTGGCGGCGAGGGGAAACTCGTACGTCACCACCGCAACGCCGTTGTCCGCGCCCCACGAGCCGAAGGATCCCGGGGTCGGGTATCCTACATCCCTGACGAGCGGCATCCCGGTCCGTTGCGCCAGGCGCCGGCCGAACGCGCTGTCATTGGCGTCGTCGATGCACGCGAGCGGGGCATGCAGGGCGACCACCGCGCGCGGCCCCAGTTCCGCGATCAAGCCCAGCAACGCCCGCGTTTCCGGTTCGGATAAAGGCGCACTCCCGGTGCTCAGCAGGACGTCGCTCGTGTCCTCGATCGTTGATCGATGCGTGACGGTGCCGGCGCGCCAGTCCTTCGACGGAAAGTTCCGGTTCAGGTCGACGCCGTTGGCATTGCCGCGCGTCCCCCGCGTTATGCCGTCCGGGTTGGCGGCGAGGACGACGGCGCAGTGTTCAGGCAGTGCGGACAACTGGCGCAACGCGCGGGAGAGCGCATAGGTCGTCTCCGGTTCCTCGCCGTGAATGCCGGCGAACAGGAGCAGCCGGCACTCCTGGCGGGGCCGCCAGACTTCGAGAGGAAGGCCGAGCACTGAATGACCGTACGTTCCCGGCGCCCAGGGAATGGTCCCCCACTGCGGTCGCGGCCGAAGCGCTGGCGTCAAGGAATGTCCGGATTGATGTTCGTCACAAAGCGCGCAAAGATCTCATCGAGATGGTCGAGCACCACGTCTTTCAGCATCATGTCCGCATTGGTAACCGCCTGGCGCAGCGCATCCGGCGACATCCGCTGGAGGTACGACGACGCCAGCGGTGCGTAACTGAGATGCCAGCGCTCGGGCGCGACGCCCATCCGGTCGCGATCGTACGGACGAAAGAAGCCGAACGCCGATCGTTTTTCAATGCGTCCGTCGAGCCAATCATGCAGCGGCGCAAAGATGCCGCCGCGATTCACCTCGGCCGGAATGAGTTCGACCTGGTAGCCAGCGGGCATCGCGGCCGCATCGTAGACATCGATGTCGGTGCCCCAGTGATGCCGTGACGCGCCCGGGAGCGCCGACCAGCGCAAGATTGCAAACACCAGTTCCCGCGGGCTGAGTGCGTCGATGTCCAGCGGCTTGGCGCTGCTGTCCAGCACCGCGCGCTGCCCCGACGCCTTGCGATTCCAGATCGCAAGCTGCCGGTCAAAGCTCCGAAAGCCGCTGTCGAGCGCAAGCGTGAACCCTTCCGTCGCGGCGGCAGCCCGCAGCTCGAGGAACGGCTCGACCACGTCCCGGTGCACCGTCGCCCCCAGCGTCGACGCGTCGCCTGACGAGCACAGATGGTCTTCGTCCTGTCCGACGAGGTTGGCGATTTTCACGTGCAAAGCTCCAGATCGGCTCAGGAACTTCCGCATCGCCGGGGGCTATCCCCAGCAACGCTTCATTCACGAATGGAGGACCGTTGTGCCCGGCGTCCTGAAAAGTGGTGCCC
>CBIHMX010000502.1:0-2877 GCA_966211115.1 uncultured Gemmatimonadaceae bacterium
TCCGGAGCGCCTGCGGACGCGTCGTTATGACGCGGGCGGGACGCTACGTAAGCTGACATCAACCGGTCTCATCAATCTGCGCGGTTCATACAGCTCGCAGGATCACCGCCACACGTTCGGTTCAGTGCTCGAGCGCGACAAGCACGATACGTGGTTCGGCGAGGCTGCGTACACCTTGGCTCGCGGCGCACAGACCTGGGTACTCGGCGCAGCCGTGCTTGGCGAGTCATTCGATTCGCGGGATATCGAAGGCTTCGATTATTCCTTCACCACGCCGGGCGTGTTCGGCCAGGTTACGACAGACCTGAGCGAGTCGTTCGCCATCACAGCATCGGGACGCGTCGACGCTCAGAGTGAATACGGCACGTTCTTCAGCCCGCGCGCGTCGGCGCTCGTCCGGTTGAGTGAAGGGTGGTCGCTTCGCACGTCACTCGGCCTGGGTTATTTCGGTCCGACGCCGTTCACCGAGGAGACTGAGGTCGTCGGGCTGAACGCCATGCGTCCGCTGGTTGGTATCGAAGCCGAGCGCGCCGTGGGCGGGTCGATGGACCTCGGTGGCTCGTTAGGTCCGGTTGAACTGAACGTGACCGCCTTCGCGTCAGTCATCCGCGATCCCATCGGCGTCCGCGATGCGATGACCGCGGTGCCGCGCGTCGAGCTGGTGAATCTCGATCAGAGCACGCGCACGACAGGCGGCGAACTGCTGGCGCGGTGGAGCGCCGAGCCGTTCCGGACGACGTTGACGTACACCTATGTCACGGGTCGCGAGCTCGATCCGGAATTGCAGACACGGAGAGCGTTGACCTTCGTACCCAAGCATCAGGTGGGCCTGGTGACGTCATACGAAAGCGAAGGTTCGATGCGCGCCGGCGTGGAGCTATACTACAACAGCCGGCAGTTGCTCGATGATGATTCGTATCGTGAGCAGTCGAAGCCGTTTCTTTACATCGGTGCGTTGGCCGAGCGGGCGTTTGGTGCGGTCAGGGTGTTCGTGAACGCCGAGAACCTGTTGGATGTGCGCCAGACCGATTGGGACCCACTGGTGCGGCCGTTCATGGGCCGCGGGGGGCGCTGGACGAACGACGTATGGGCGCCGCTGGACGGATTTGTTGTGAACGCCGGAATCCGGTGGTCGCGGTGAGCGCGTTCGGAACGGTTCCCGTAGCCAAGTGCTTTTCCCCGTGCCCCGAGACCGGAAGAGAAAGAAGCTCCAGTCGGAAATCTGCAAAACCGCCCTGCATCGCCATATTGCGACTCAATATGGCGACTATGATGCCAAATCGCCGGAATTGGGCGTAGGCTTTGTGGGTCAGAGAGAGCGCTAAGACAAACAGGCAATGTCGACGGAGAGCGTCTGTTCACGATTCTGAGCTTCGGTGTTTCCGTGTGCGTTTGAGCAGGGTCGGACCTTCCAGTTTCGCGCGCAGATCTGGCGATGGGAAATACACGAAGGCTCGACCCGACTTGCGCTGTTCAAGAAGGGAAAGATCGAGCAGCTTTGCGAGATCGGAGCGGGCTGTTTCGTAGACCACGCCATGTGAGCGCTTGTGGGACCCGACGGTGTAACGTGCGTCGGGATTCTTCAGCGCGTGATTGATGAGCGCGATCTGGCGGTGATTGAGTGTTTCGCCCATCGCGTCGAGCTGCCGAACCAGTTCCTCAGCCTTGCGCAGTTCGACAGCCTTGCGCGTGAGGTACTGATGAAGCTCTTCGATTGCCCGCAACAGGACGCCAAGTTGGTACAGGATAAAGTACGTAGCGTCGTTGTCGTCAGACTCGGTGTAGAGGAAGGATCTCGCGTATTTCGATCGGGCTTTTTTCAGGATTCTCGATATCGATACGTACTCACAGAGCCAGTACCCCTGGCTGGCCATGGACCAGTAGAAGAGGGCGCGCGCGGTTCTCCCGTTTCCATCGACGAATGGGTGATCGTAGGCGAGCCAGAAATGGAGCAAGATGGCTCGAGCAACGGGGTGGATGAACTCGCCCTCACTTGAACCGTTCGCGAACTCGCACATCGAGCGCATGCGCTGCTCGAGTTCATCGGCGCCGGGGGGTGTGTGGAGGATGATTCCGGTTTCATCCTCGACGACGATGCGTTCCTCGGCTGTTCGAAAACGGCCTGCGGCGCCTGGGTCGTCGAGCGTGTCCTCTGTGAGGATTCGCTGGAGTTCGAGCACGTCCCGGGGCACGAGCGGCTTGTTCACCAGCCTGAGCACGTGGCGCATGCCATGATAGTTGTTCACGATCATGCGTTCGCTGCGTGTACGCGGCGCGCGTCCCTCCTGGATCATGGCCTTGGCCACCTTGCGCGTCGTGGACGCGCCCTCGAGTTGGCTGGAGGTGATGGCCTCTTCGACTATTGATTTGAACAGGTAGGCGTCCCGGGTCGCGGGGTCGGTGACTTGTTCGGTCGACCGGATGCTTCCAGCGGCATCGCGATCGACATGGTGCAGCATCTCGAGCGCGACGTTAGGCAGGGCGTAGCGGAATGGATTCCCTGCTGCATCGACGAGGGGGATCGCGCGATACGTGAGCCGGCGTGCGAGCTTGACGGCTGCCCATTGCTCTTCGACCGGAACGTCAGGCAGGGGTGGTGCGTGCCGGAACGTGTCCCAGTGGCGATAGCGGCCGCCTGGTGCGGGCCCCAGGCCAGACTCGATAGTACGATTCAACCCTTCCGCACCGGCTGCACCCGTTGCAAGCCTGCTGAGGAGTTGCGGCAAGTCTGGGGGGCGAACGGGCAACTTCATGAGGGCGAACTCTTTAGCTAGCTACCAATGAATTACTAATTCATACAATGTTAGTAGTTTTCGTAGGT
Organism: uncultured Gemmatimonadaceae bacterium; assembly: GCA_966211115.1. Taxonomy (GTDB): domain Bacteria; phylum Gemmatimonadota; class Gemmatimonadetes; order Gemmatimonadales; family Gemmatimonadaceae; genus JABWBJ01. The sequence continues at coordinate 2,822 of CBIHMX010000502.1, forward strand.
GCCCGCAAGGCGCCAACTACTAATTCTGTTTATTCTGGTAGTTGCTTGGTTCGGAC
>CBIHMX010000503.1:0-2858 GCA_966211115.1 uncultured Gemmatimonadaceae bacterium
CGCCAGTGCCGTGAGGAAGCGCGGCACGCCGGCGCGCGTTCCCACCGCCATCGCCATCGGGATCAGCAGGGCGACCGTCGTTATGGCGCCCGGTCCGACCGACGAGAGGAGGAAGGCGGTCAGGAACAACAGGGCGGGAATCAGGCGGGTCTGCCCGCGCGCGAGACCAACGGCGCGGTGTGCCACCCGTTCGAGCGTGCCGTTCGATTCGGCGAGCGCAAACAGCAGCGTCACCCCGGTCAGTGTCAGGAACAGCGACGACGGAAAGCCGGCCGCCACCTGGTTGACCGGCCATCCGGCCACGTACGTGCCAATGAGCCAGGCGAACGCCATGGCCAGCACGCCCACGTTCAGCTTCGTGGCCATCGACAGGACGATGGCCACCAGCAGCGCGATCAGCGACAGGACGGCCGGGCTCACCCGGGCGGCACGGGCAACAGGTGCTTCTGCAGCTTGCCTAACGCGTTGCGGGGCAGCGTCGCCACCCGCAGGACCGCCCGCGGCGCCTTGAACGAGGCCAGGCTCCGCGCACAGCGTTCGCGCAATCCGTCGAGGTCCACGCCATCCTCGGTCACCACGTAGGCGACCGGGACCTCGCCACGACGCTCGTCAGGCGCACCGATGACCGCCGCCTCGCGTACGCCCTCCAGTTCCAGCAGCACTTCCTCGATTTCGCGCGGGTAGATGTTGAAACCGCCGGAGATGATCAGTTCCGTCGAACGCCCTCGCAGCGTCAGGCAGCCGTCGTCGAGCTGGCCGACATCACCGGTCCTGAACCATCCATCCTGAAAGGCCGTGGCGGTGGCGTCCGGATTGCGCCAGTAACCGGCAAACACGGCGGGGCCCTTCACCCAGACATCTCCCACCGCCCCGGGTTCAATGCGAACCCCGGCGGCGCCACGAATCGATACCGACACTCCGGGCAGCGGATAGCCCACCGTACCCGCGCGACGTTCCCCCGACAGCAGGTTGGACGTCAGCATCAGCGTCTCGCTCATCCCGTAGCGCTCGAGGATCGTGTGCCCGAACCGCTCACGAAAGGCCTCGAGCACGTGCGCCGGCAACGGCGCCGATCCGGAAACGAACAGGCGCATCCGCCCACCGATCGATCGCGCCACGTCCGCCGGCAGTTCGAGCAGCCGGACGTACATCGTCGGCACGCCGAAGAACAGCGTCGGCTCGAAGGCCGCGAACCATTGCCCGATCCGTGTGGCATCGAAGCGTTCCACCAGGCGCATGCAGCAGCCCGTGGCCAGCCACGAACAGACACCGTTCCCGAGGCCGTGGACGTGAAAGAGCGGGAGTGCCGCGAAATACCGGTCGGCACTCGTTATGCCCCAGCAGGTCACCAGTGCGGCAGTGTTGGCCAGGAAGTTGTTGTGCGAAAGCACCGCACCCTTCGAACGGCCCGTCGTGCCTGACGTGTAAACGATCGCCAGGGGTGCATCGCCATCGAGGGATGGCCTCGGCGCCGCCGGTTCGAGCCGTGATGACTCCCGCAGGAGTTCATCGGCATCGATCACCCTGACGTGGTCGGGAAAGAGAGCGATTCCCGACGCCGAGGTCACGACCAGGGCGGGATCGGCATCGGCCACGATGTGCGCGATCTCGCGCTCGCGGTACAGGATGTTGACGGGAACGAAGACGAATCCGGACTTGACGCAGGCGATGAACAGGTCGAGGAATGGCGTGCCGTTGGGGAGATGCACGACAATCCGATCACCCGGCACCATTCCGTGCTGCCGCAAGGCATGCGCCACCCTCGACGCCCGGGTGTCGATTTCCCCGAATGTGAGTGACGTAGTCGCACCGTCCGGCCCGTCGACGATCAATCCGACGTTGCCAGAGCGCTGCTTGAGGGAAAGATCGAAGAGGTCGCTCAACAGCATCGAGAGATTGTAGCCGCTGGTTGGGTGAAGGGCAGAGGTCAGTTCAAAGTCCGAAGACCACACGCATTGGCAACAGTCTTCAGGCCAAAGGCCAAAGGCCACCGGGCTCCTTTCAGGTGCATGGGTGCACTGGCGCGAGGGGGGCTCTACGGAGCACGTTCCAAGCACGGAGAACAGGGCACCAGCACCCAGGCCCGGCAGGAAGCATCAGGACCAGCAAGTAGCACCAGGACCAGCAACTAGCAGCAGGGCCAGCAGGAAGCACCACGGCCCGCAAGAAGCAGTAGACCCAGCAAGCAGCAACCTGCAACCAACACCTCCCCGTGCAGTCTCCCGTTACGCAAGTCGCTCCTCCCGCTCCTACGCAAGTCGCTCCTCCCGCTCCCGCCCCGGGCGCGCCGGGCAGTGGACCGCCGACCGCGGCACAGATGCTCGAGGCCGCGCGCGCGCATCGTTCCGAGCTTCGTAATCAGCTCGAGCGTGCCGAGGATCAACGCGAGGAGCTCCAGGACCAGCTCACGACGAGGGAAGGCCAGACTCCGTTGTCGCCCGTGGATCGGGCGGGCATCGAAGCCCGGCTCAAGGAGACCGACGCACGCATCGTTGGACTCGACCAGCAGATCGCCGCGGCTGACCAGCAGGTCGCGCAGGCCGCCGCGGTTCCGGGTGCGACCTACGAACCCCCGCGTCCAATTGTTCCGCGCACCGGTCCGCCCGAAGAAGCATGGTTCCTGGGCGGCATGGTCATCTTTCTGGTCCTGATGCCGCTGGCCATCGCGCAGGCGCGCCGGCTGTGGAAGCGTCCCGCGGCAGCACCGGCTGTGGGAATGCCCGCCGAGTTGACCGACCGACTGAACCGGCTCGAGCAGGCCGTTGATTCCGTGGCGGTGGAACTCGTGCGCGTAGGGGAAGGGAAGCGATATGTCACCCGCGTGTTCACGGAGGGGCAGCGCGCGTTAGGCAGTCCGG
>CBIHMX010000504.1:0-2858 GCA_966211115.1 uncultured Gemmatimonadaceae bacterium
ACGCACTTCGGGATTCATCCCTACGCGATGTTTATCCTGTGCCTGGGCGTTGGGATTCAGTCGTCGCGCCTGGCGACCGCGCAAGAAGCCGGGTTTGCGAGGTTGCGCCGCCGGTCCCTCCTGTGGATGGGTGGCGTGACGACTGGCACGCTCCTGGTCATCGCCGTGGTGGGGGTCATGAGATCCCGTGCCGGCCAGTTGCGGGACAGAACGCAGCCAGGGGCGCCTAACGTGCTGCTGTTGATCCTTGATACCGTACGGGCGCAGGACCTCGGCCTCTACGGGTACGACCGTGAGACGTCCCCGGAGATAGACCGTTTCGCCGCAACCGGCGTGACCTTCGATCGCGCCCTGAGTACGGCTCCGTGGACCCTGCCGTCTCACGCAAGCATGTTCACCGGACTGTCTCCGGACCTTCTTTCCACGGACTTCCGCGAGCCGCTCGATGCCGCGGCGCCAACAGTTGCCGAGGTGCTGCAAGCTCGCGGTTATGCCACAGGTGGATTCGTCGCGAACCTCATTTATGCCACGCGGGCATCGGGCCTCGACCGTGGCTTTTCGGTGTACCGGGACCATCCACTTTCACTCGGACTTTTTCTCGGCAGCTCATACTGGTCCCGTAAGGCAGCTACCGCGGAGATTCCCCATCTGGGCATTCATGGCCTCCTGGTGCGGAAGGCCGCCTCAGAGGTGAATCAGGAGTTTCTATCGTGGATGCCGACGGATGGAACTCCCTTCTTCGCGTTCCTCAATTACATGGACGCGCACACGCCATATTCGCTCGAATCGCCGTACGATCGGAGGTTTCGTGACCCACCGCCACGGTACTGGCAGTTCGCTGGCTGGAGGCGGGTCAGGAGCGACGAGGAGAAGCAGGAGTTCCGGGATTCATACAACAGCGCGATCGCATCCATCGACGCTGAAATAGGCGCGCTGCTGAAGGAGCTTGAGCGGAGAGGTGCGTTGAGCCAGACCGTCGTCATTATCGCGTCGGACCATGGCGAGCTTTTCGGTGAGCATGGAGGCATAACGAGACACGCGAACAGCCTCTATCTGCCGGCGCTGCACGTTCCCCTCGTGGTGTCGTTCCCGGAACATGTACCGGCCGGAGTGCGCGTTTCCGCCCCGGTCTCCACGCAGGACATACCGGCAACCATCCTCCATCTGGTTGGCGATTCGGTGACGACGGCGATCCCGGGCCGCTCTCTCAGCCGGGGCTGGACTGGCCAGCTCGGCTCGACGGAACCTCTGTATGCCGAACTCACGTTCAACGAGAACTCGAACGACGGGGACCCGATCGAAAAAGGGCCGATGCAATCCCTGGTCATGGGACGGTGGCACTATATCCGGAACGGCGACGGATCCGAGGAACTGTATGACTTCATCGACGATCCAGATGAGCTCGTGAACCGCGCCAAAACCCCAGAATTGGCGGTTGTTGATTCCCTGCGACAATTGCTGGCGGCTCGCGTCAAGGTTCCGGGCGCGCGTGTGCGAGTTGCGCCCAGACGGAGTTCGCCGCGTTAGCCGTAGCGCTGGTTCGCGGTTGTACCTCTCCGGTAGGGCAAATCAGGGCCTGCGAGAGTGCCCCGAGGGCAAGGCATGTGTGACAAATCGCCTTGCGCGCTTTCCGGGACGAGCCGATGATGCACGCCGTCCGATTGGCCCTGGAACGTCCTGGAGGTTCCCCCGTGAAACGCATTTCGCTGCTCGTGCTCATCCCGTTGCTCGCCGCGTGCTCGACGATCGCCGACGACATCGCCGGTCCGGCGCCTAACGCGATAGGACAGGTCCAGTTGTCCGCCGGCATGCAGGACCTGCGCGACCGGTACATCGTGGTGCTCAACAATGATGCCGTCGACGCGGTCTCGGCGGCCGCCGGCGCGATGGGCGGCACCGTACACTTCCGCTATCGCCGTGCACTCAACGGATTCGCGGCAACACTCCCCGCGCAGGCGCTGTCCGCCTTGCAGAGGAACCCTAACGTCGACTACATCGTCGCCGACGGCATCGCGACGACCGCCGGGGCCGGGTCGGACAACACCGTCTCGAGCTGGGGTCTCGATCGTATCGACCAGCGCAACCGCCCGCTGAGCAATTCGTACGAGTGGACGCATGACGGCACCGGAGTCCACGCATACATCCTCGATACCGGCATTCGCACGTCGCATACCGCGTTCGGTGGCCGCGCCTCCGTGGGATTCGACGCGATCGGCGACGGACAGAACGGCAATGACTGCAACGGACACGGCACGCACGTCGCCGGCACCGTTGGTGGCGCTGAGTATGGTGTAGCCCGCGGTGTCCAACTGGTAGCGGTGAGGGTGCTCAACTGCGCTGGTTCCGGATCCTGGAGCCAGGTCATTGCCGGTGTGGACTGGGTCGCCTCGCACCGCGTCAAGCCGGCTGTCGCAAACATGTCGTTGAGCGGCGGTGGCAACTCGGCGCTGGATGCCGCGGTGTCGAATGCGGTGGCTGCCGGCGTGACGTTCGCCGTCGCCGCCGGCAACAGCAGCGCCAACGCCTGCAATTACAGTCCCGCCCGTGCGCCCACGGTCCTCACCGTCGGGTCGACCACGAGCTCCGATGCGAGATCATCCTTCTCGAATTACGGAACGTGTGTCGATATTTTCGCACCAGGATCATCGATCACGTCAGCGTGGAACACGTCGAACGCCGCGGTTGGAACGATCAGCGGTACGTCGATGGCCAGTCCGCACGTTGCGGGGGTGGCGGCGCTGTACCTCGACTCGGACGAATCAGCGACAGCGGCCGAGGTGGCGAGCGCGATCGTCAACAGCTCGACGCCTGACAAGGTGACCAGCGCAGGGTCGGGCTCTCCAAACCGTTTGCTGTAC
>CBIHMX010000505.1:0-2846 GCA_966211115.1 uncultured Gemmatimonadaceae bacterium
CCATCAGCGCATGGTCGAGCGCCATGTTCGCCGCCCCGGTCATGGGTTCGGTGATCAGGGTCCGCCACGCCGCCTCACGATTCGCCATCCTGCAATCTGCACTGCGCATTCTGCATTCTGCATTCGGTGTTGTATCTTGGCGTCCACATGGCCTTCATCCTCTTCAGGCGGCTGGCGCAGGGACTGATCATCGTCTGGCTCACGACGACGCTCACGTTCTTCCTGATCCACGCTGCCCCCGGTGAGCCATTTGCCGGGATGCTGGAGGACCCGCGCAGCACGCCCGAGCTGCGCGCGGCATGGCGAGAGCGGTACGGGTTAAACCAACCCCTGGCCGCGCAGTACGGCCGGTTCCTGTCCAGCGTCGCGTCAGGCAATCTCGGCGCCTCCTTCACGTATCAGCGTCCGGTCGCGTCGGTGCTCGCCGATGCGATCCCCCGCACCATGCTGCTGATGGGAACGGCCCTCGTCATCGGCTTCGTCGCGGGAACGGTCCTCGGCACGCTCCAGGGACGGCGCGCCGGCGGATGGTTCGACAGACTGACGGGAAGCGCGTCAGTGCTCGTGGCGTCGCTGCCTGACTTCTGGCTGGCATTGCTGGCGGTCCTGATCTTCGCCGGCACGTGGCGCCTGTTCCCGGTGTCCGGTTTCATGACGCCGACGCTCAGCGCATCGGCGCCATTCACCACGCGGGCGCTCGATGTCGCCCGGCACCTCATCCTCCCCGCCGGCACGCTGGCATTGCTCGTGGCGGCTACCGTCTCGCGGTATCAACGCGCCGCGCTCATCGACGTGTTGCCGAGTACGTGGCTGCGTACGGCGCGCGCCAAGGGCGTCCCCGAAGGGAAGCTGGTGTTCAGGCACGCACTGCGAAACGCGCTGCTCCCGACCATCACGCTGGCCGGACTGGCGGTGCCCGCGCTCCTTGGCGGCGCGGTGTTCATCGAATCGACGTTCGCCTGGCAGGGGATGGGATCGCTCGCGGTGCAGGCAGTGTCCGACAGCGATTACCCACTCGTCCTCGCGATCGTGCTGTTCTCCAGTACCCTCGTCGTGCTCGGCGCCATCCTCGCCGACCTGGCCAGCGCCGCCGCCGATCCCCGGCAACGCGATGCCTAACGCGACTCCCGGCTCCGTGGTGGCGTTCGCCGACGTCCCGCCGGCACCGCTGGCGCCGTGGGCGCCGGGCCGGCTGGCCGGGATCCTCCGGGGTGACCCGGCGGCGGCCATCGCGGCCACGATCCTGCTGCTCGTTGCGCTCGCGGCCATCCTGGCGCCGTGGATCGCGCCGTACGACCCGACGCAGATCCTCGACGCCGCCGCCCGGGCGCAGCCGCCGTCTGCCACGAACTGGCTCGGGACGGACCCGCTCAGCCGCGACCTGCTCTCGCGGCTCCTCTATGGCGCCCGCATTTCGTTAGGCGTCTCATTCCTGGCCGTCATCGTCGCCATGGTGGTCGGGACGGCCTGGGGCGCCGTCGCCGGGTTTGTCGGCGGCTGGGTCGACCGCGCGCTGATGCACGTCGTCGACGCCGGCCTCGCGATCCCGCGCATCCTGCTCCTGCTCGGGATCGTGGCGCTCTGGGGGACGCTGTCCACGCCGGCCATCGTGCTCCTGCTTGGCCTCACCGGATGGTTCGGCGGCAGCCGCCTCATTCGAGCCGAGGTCCGGGCCACGCGCGAGTGCGACTTTGTCCACGCGGCACGAGCCACCGGGGCCTCACCCGTCCGCGTTCTCGTCAGGCATGTCCTGCCGCATGCGATGACGCCCATGTTCGTGGCGGCCACGCTCGGCGTCGGTCAGGTCATCGTCATCGAGGCTGGACTGGCGTTCCTCGGATATGGTGTTGCCTCGCCGGCCGCCAGTTGGGGAAGTCTCATCCGTGACGGGCGGGAAGTGCTTTCCACAGCATGGTGGATGTCGGTGTTCCCGGGAATGGCGCTGGCCACCACGGTGCTGGCGGTCAATGTGCTCGGCGACCGCTTGCGCAGCGCGTTGGGAGCAACGCAGCTTCACGACCCATGACCACGCCCGGCCGGCCCGGTGCCGGCGAGCCGCTGCTGCGCGTGCAGGATCTGCGCACCTACTTCCATGTCGGCGGTTCGATCGCCCGCGCGGTCGATGGCGTCTCGTTCGAGATTCGTGCCGGCGAAACGGTCGGCATGGTCGGTGAATCCGGCTGTGGAAAATCCGTCACGGCGCTCTCGCTCCTCAGGCTGATCGATCGGCCGGGCCGTATCGAGAGCGGATCGAAGATCGAGTTCGAGGGCCGGGACCTGCTGTCCCTCGACGACGAAGGCATCCGCCGGATTCGCGGCAACCGCATCGCCATGGTCTTCCAGGAACCGATGACCGCACTCAACCCGGTCTTTACCATCGGCGACCAGGTGGCCGAAGTGGCGCGGGTACATTCGGACGTCACTCGTAAGGCAGCCTGGGAACGCGCCGTGGAGATGCTCAACCTCGTCGGTATCCCGGAACCGCGCGAACGGGCGAAGAGTTACCCGCACCAGCTCTCGGGCGGCATGCGCCAGCGTGTGCTGATCGCCATGGCGCTCGTCATGAACCCGTCGTTGCTGATCGCCGACGAGCCGACGACCGCGCTCGATGTCACCATCCAGGCGCAGATCCTCGAATTGCTGGCCGGGTTGCAGCAGCGCCTCGGGCTCGCGGTGCTCCTGATCACGCACGACCTGGGGGTCGTGGCCGAAGTGACGTCGCGCGTACTCGTTATGTACGGCGGCCAGATCGTCGAGCGGGCCCCGGTGACGGAAATATTCCGGAATCCGCGGCACCCCTACACGCGCGGACTGCTCGAGGCGATCGCGATGGCGGCCCATGCGGG
>CBIHMX010000506.1:0-2839 GCA_966211115.1 uncultured Gemmatimonadaceae bacterium
CAACAGAAGGCCGGGCGCCGGCAGCGCGCGTTTTACGGCGTCGGCTTGATCCCGGCCTCCGTCCATAGAAAGAGGTCGAAGAGCGCCGTCGCGATCTCGGTGGGCGTGAAGACGCAGTGGCCGTAGGTCGGCACCTGACGCTGCACGAGGAGGTTGTCCGCTCCCTTGGCCGTAACGTCGGCGAGGTAGGACGCCTGGTTGAAGCCGGGGACGACGGGGTCCGCCGCGTTCGACAACATCAGCATCGGGATGCGCAGGTCGCCAGACGGCGTGTAGTTGTGGTCGAGGGCGGCCAGGGCGGCCGGCGACGCAGAGAATCGCCCGATGCTTGCGTTGATGGCCTGCAACGCGATTGCAGGAAGCAGGGCGCTGGAATAGACGGTGTTCCGGTTCTCGAAATACGGCTTGCCCTTGGTGATCACCTGGTCGGCGAGGTCATCGGCGTTTTGCTGGAGGGCGGTGACGATCGACTGCACCAGTTCGGCGGGTGTTGTGAAGGGGATCGGAGCCTGATCCATGGCGGCAAGCGTGAACGCAGCAGTCGGATTGGCTGTCATCGCCACAATGGCCGGCAGGATGATTTCTGTGTTGACGTCGGTGCCGGGAGGGAGCGAGGCAGCGTTGCCGGGGAGGACGCCGGGATAGAGTACGTCGAACAAGGCTCGCACGTGTGCGTGGTACTCGAACAGTTGCCTCGTTCCGCCAGCCACGGCGCACGCCGCAAGGGCGCCGGCGAATGTCCGGGGATAGCTCTCGACAAGCTTGATCGCGATGAGCCCGCCCATCGACACTCCCCCGATATTAACGCGATTGGGCGCCGAGAACTTCGAGGTGAAGAGTCCGAGCAGCTGGTGCGTGCGCTGCGCGCCATCCTTCACATTCCATCCGTTCTCGGAGAAGCTCGAGTACGCGAGTGCAATCCCGTGTGGAGCCAACAACTGGACGAACAGATCGGCCTCGGCGGGGAGGGCGACCGGCTGGTCGTGGAACACATAACCATGCGCGTAGACGATCAAGGCGCCGTTCCAGTTGTCTGGCACAACCAATCGATAGAGCGATCCGGGGCCCGTCGTTCCGTCGAACACTTGCGTCGCGCTGGCTGAGGGTTTGGCAAGGAGCGCCGGCGCCACCGGGGCGACGGGCGCGCCGTCATGGTCAGCGCAGGCCGTGATGAGCATCAACCCAGCGAGAGACAGCGCAGTTCTGCGGAGCATGGAATTCCTGTAGCGAGGAGGGGAGTGCTGGGACGCGAATCGCGGGGCGCTCAACAGATACGAAACGCTGCCTCGATGGCCGCAAATCATAGATCCCGGGGTGACGGGCCGGAAGTACGACGCTTGGCGGCTTATCTTCTGGAAGTCTCTCCCCCAACTCCGCGTGACTCTTCTCTCGTTCGCCAACGTCGGCGTCTCCTTCGGCGCGACTGAACTCTTCAAGAACGTCACCTTTACCGTCGCCGATGGCGAACGGTGGGGCATCATCGGGCGCAACGGCGCCGGAAAGACGTCGATCTTCAGGCTCATCACCGGGGAGCTCAAGCCCACGACAGGGAACGTTGCCCGCAAGCCGGGGCTTCGGCACGCGCTACTCGACCAGCATCGCGCTTTCGCCGGCGCGACCACGGTCTGGGAAGCGGGAGCAACGGCGTGGAGCGAAGTCATCGCCCTCGAAAACCGCATCGCTGAGCAGGCGATGGAGATGGGCGAACTCGGCGACCGTGTCACGGACGAATTCCTCGAACAGTTCGGGCACACGCAGGAGCGATTCGCCGACCTTGGCGGCTACATCTATCACGCGCGGGTCGACGCGGTGCTTCAGGGCCTCGGCTTCGTCGCCGAAGAGTCGAAGACGCGGGCGGTATCGTCGCTGTCAGGTGGAGAGCGGGGGCGCGTTGGCCTGGCCGCGCAGCTCATTGCCCCCGCGGACCTGCTCCTCCTCGACGAACCCACGAACCATCTCGACCTCGACACCACCACCTGGCTGCAGGAGTGGCTTCGCGACGCCAACGAAACCGTCATCGTCGTCTCGCATGATCGCGCGTTCCTCGATGCGATCGCCTCCCACATCCTCCACGTCGAAGCGCGCACGAGTGAGTGGTACCGGGGCAACTACAGCCAGTTTGTCCCGCAGCGCGCCGAGCGTCGCCTGACGAGAGAGCGCGTGCTGGAAAAGCAGCGCGCGTACGTGAAGAAGGAAGAGGAGTACATCCGTCGCTACCTGGCCGGCGTCAACTCCTTCCAGGCGAAAGGGAAGCGAAAGCGACTGGAGCGGTTGCCGCGCCTCGCGCCTCCGCCCGGCGATCCGGGGGCGATGTCGCTGCAGTTCGAACCCGCTGAACGTGGCGGAGACCAGGTGGTCGCGATCAAGGACCTGCGAGTGGAAGTTCCGGGCCGCGTCCTCGTCGAGGACTTCACGGCAGTTCTTCGTCGGAACGACTTCGTCGCGCTCGTCGGGCCTAACGGTGCCGGCAAGTCATCGGTCATCTCCACCATCATCGGCGATCGCGCACCGGCGAGTGGCGAAGTACGGATCGGCGGCTCGATCACCCCAGCATGGTTTCGGCAGGATCTCGCGGACTTGCCGTTACGAAAGTCGCTGTCCGATGCGATCCAGGATCAGCGGCCGCTCTGGGGCCGAGGCCAGATACAGAATTGCCTCGGCGCCTTTGGGTTCAGCGGCGATGAAATTCTTCGGGAGATCGGCACGCTCAGCGGTGGTGAGCGGGCTCGCGTGGCACTCGCGCTCATGACGCTCAAGCACGCGAATCTTCTGATCCTCGATGAACCAACCAATCATCTGGATGTCGAGAACATCGAGGTGCTCGAGGATGCTCTCGACG
>CBIHMX010000507.1:0-2838 GCA_966211115.1 uncultured Gemmatimonadaceae bacterium
AGATCCCGCAGAACAACAACAACCTTTACGGCGTGTCGTCCCGGGCCATGTTCGCCAAGCCGGAACTGGCCAACTGCGACCTGTCGTCGATGGCCGGCGCGGGCCGGTGCACGGGGGCGGGGAACATGTATGGCAACGCCGCCTTCATGACGGTGCGCGAGGCCACGCAGACCACCAACGAAAATCGCGCCGGGCGGTTCACCGGCGTGTTCGACGCCGCCTACACGCCCACCGACAACATCACCACGACCGCAACGTTAGGCATCGACGCCACGGACGATCGCAGCTTCCTGTTCCGCTCGTTCGGTCACAACGTCGACCAGTTCACCGGCAACAACATCACCGGCCAGCGCGCGATCGACTCGCGTACCAACCGCCAGTACACGGTGGACGTGAAGATGAACTGGAAGTCCCTGCTTTTCGGCCTCCAGTCCGACTTCGTGGTCGGCGTGCAGGGCTTCGTGGTGAAGGAGCGTGCCACCGGTGGCACCGATCTCGACTTCCCCGGCCCCGGACTTGAAGTCGTTGGCGCCGGCTCCTCACCGACCGTGAGCGAAGAGTTCGTGCAGACGGTGAACGGCGGCTATTTCTTCCAGGACCAGCTCGGTTTCCAGGATTATCTCTACCTGACCGTCGGTGGCCGGTACGACTACGCCTCGGCGTTCGGCGAAGAAGCCGGCGGCGTGTTCTACCCGAAGGCGTCGCTGTCCGTTGTTCCATCCGACCGCAACTCGTGGTCGTCCCCGTTCGGCATCAACACGCTCCGCGTCCGGGCCGCCATCGGGAAGTCCGGTCGCCAGCCTAACGCGTTCTCGAAGTTCACGACGTTCACCCCCCTGGCGTCCGAGCTGGGCTCGGGACTGGCGCCGGACAACCTCGGCAATCCGGCGCTCGCGCCCGAGGTCTCCACCGAGTGGGAGGCCGGTTTCGAGGTCGGCGTTCTCGACAACCGAGTCGGCTTCGACTACACGTACTGGAACCGGACCGTCAATGACGCGCTGATCAACAAGCAGTTCCCCCTCTCGGGCGGCTTCCAGGAGCTGCAACTGGCGAACGTCGGGACGCTCGAGGCGAACGGTCACGACATCAAGGTGAACGCGTTCGTGGTCCAGAACCCGAACTGGACACTCGACGTCTTCGTGTCGGGCGCCAAGATCTACCAGACGATTGCCAGCATGGGCGGGGCACCGCCGCTCAAGGTCGGCGGCAGCTATCCGCGGTACCGCAACTTCCTGAAGGAAGGCTATGCCCCCGGCACGCTGTTCGGCGCGGCCCTCCCCGGCCTGTGCTCGGCTCGCCCCGCCGGCGAGACCTACACGTGCCTCAACCCCGGCGAAGTGCCGTTCGACGTGTGCCCGATTCGCACGTCGATCGGCGGCACCGCCTGTGCGCCCGGAACCCGGGTGCCCGCCACGGAAGAGGAAATGCTGGCCTACCTGTCGACCCCGCGGACCATGTCCAACCTCGATCCCATCCGGTACGACGAGGATGGCGATGGCGACTTCCTCGATCACTTCCTCGGCAAGCCCTATCCCGACTGGAACGTGACGTTCGGCGGCAACGTGTCGTTAGGCAGTTCGTGGCGCATCAACACGCTGTTCGAGTATCGCGGTGGCAATTTCACCATCACGAACCTCACCGATGCCTTCCGCACGGCGCACCCGACGATCGGCACGAACACCATGACGGCCGCCCAGGTCGAGGCGACCATTCAAAACCCGGCCAGCACCGCCGAGCAGCGTCTCGCGGCGGCCCGCACCTGGTGGACCGAGTTGAAGGCGCTCAGCCCGTTCGACGGATTGAACCAGAACGAAGACGGTTCCTTCGTGCGCCTGCGTGAAATTGGTGTGTCCTGGACGGCTCCAGCCGGGCTCGCGGCCAAGCTGGGGGCGCGCGACGCCACGTTCTCGCTCACCGGACGCAACCTGTTCCTGAAGACGAATTATCAGGGGGTGGACCCCGAGACGAACGCGACGGGGCGCGACGCCGGTGGCGGCACCGACGGCAACTACCTGGAAGCGGTTGACGCGTTCGGCTGGCCTATCGCCCGCCGCATCGCGTTCGCCATTCGCCTCGGCTACTGACAGGAGTCCACACCATGACCCGATTACAGAAGGCCGGCCGGGTTGCCGTCGCGGTTTCCGCGACGGCGCTGCTGGCGGCATGCGGAGACCTCCTGGAAGTCACGAACCCCAACAACGTCGTCGAGGACGCGCTTTCGCAACCCGGAGCGGCTTCCGCCATTGCCAATGGCGCGGGCGCAACGGTGACACGTGCCCTCACCGCCATACTCGCGCCGTACGGCGCCGTCACGGATGAACTCACGTATGTCGGATCTCGCGACGCGTACGGATACGCCGATAAAGGCGAAGTGTCCGATCCATTCAACGAGTTTTCCGATGCCGCCTTCCCCGAAATGGCCGAGGCCCGGTGGACCTCGTTCAGCGCGGTGCAGCGGCTGAAGGCGTTCAACGATGCCGGTGAGCTGGTGGACAAGCAAGACCTGACTCGTGCGCTGTTGTACGAGTCGATCATCTTCACGTCGATCGGCGAGATGTTCGACGATTTCGTCATCGAGTCGAACAAGACCGTTGCCGGCCCTCCGATCGGTGAAGGGAACATGGCGGTGGTGTTCGATTCGGCCATCACGCAGGCGACGGAAGGCCTGGCGGTCGAAGGCCTCACGAAGGACAACAAGATCCGCCTGCTCATGATGCGCGCACGGGCAAAGCACTCGAAGGCCATCTGGGCCAAGCTGAACGGTGCCGGCGGCGCGCCGGCACCGTACAGCTTGGCCCAGATGGCCTTCGAGTGCTTTGCCCGTGCGCGCATCATGAG
>CBIHMX010000508.1:0-2837 GCA_966211115.1 uncultured Gemmatimonadaceae bacterium
GGTCGGCAATGGCCTTGGTCGTGTACCGCTGGCCTTCGGATACCCGCTCGACTTCGATGGCGATCGCCTCGACGGCCTGTTCGATGCGGTCCAGGCGTGGAGCCAGTTCGGATGCGGGAGCGGGTTCGCCGCGTCGATCCATCCGGCGCGCAAACGCGCGAGCGAGAGGCAACCCGACGATGATGAATCCCACCATCACGAAGAACGCGATCGAGATATCAACCGCCTCACGCGGAATGATGTTGTCCGCGTCGAACCGCGGCTGAATGGTGACGGTGCGGCCCTGCGCGCGCGCCGCCTCGACCTCGGCGCGAATGTCCGCCACCGCCTCCTGGATGCTTTCCCGCGCGTTCTGTTCCTGGCCGTCCTGAGACTGACTCAGCGCCTGGTTGATGGCCTCGTTGATGCGGCGCGAAATCTCGTCGCCATCGATCCGGACCTGGGGTGGGGCCGGCGGGGCCGGTGTTCCCTGATTCGTTGTCATATCCGTCCTCGCTCGGCGCCCGGCAGCGCCTCCGGTGTGGGCAACCGCTCTGCCAGCAGGCGAGTCGTGAAGCGCTGTGATTCCGCCATGCGCTCAACTTCTATCGCGATGGCATCGACGGCTAGTTCGATGCGCTCGAGTCGGCCCTCGACCTGAGGATCATTCTCTTGCCTGGAGCGCATTCGCATTTTCGCCAGCGAAATGACGGTGGTGCTGACGGTACCAAATACGATGGCGGCGACGGCGACGTCGAACGGCGACATGGTCAGGCCTCGTGTCGGGAGTGCGACGAAATGCTGGCCCGCTCGGTACCGCGGTCAGCAAGAAGCTTCGTCATGAATCGCTGACTCTCGGCGATGCGCTCGACCTCGACCGCCATCGCGTCGATCGCCTGTTCGATCCGCTCCAGCCGATGATCGGACATGCCATCTCCCGCGCCCGCCGATGAATCCCGTTTCCACATCTTCCGAGCCTGAACGATCACGAGCGGAAATCCGATGAACAACACGACCGTCATGATCATGCCTGCTATGGGAATTACGATGTCTTCGTTCACTCGAGCTTGGTGGTGGGTTCAGACCGAAGGCCGCTGGGTGGGAACAACGAATCTTACGACCGTACCGCCACCCGGCGGGCACGTAATGTCGATGCTTCCATCATGCGCCAGGATCGCCTGACGCGCGATAGCCAACCCAAGACCGGTTCCTCCCGGCTTGGTAGTCATATACGGCTCCCAGATGGTTTTGATTCGGTCCTCAGGGATTCCCGGGCCGCTGTCCCGCACCTGGATTTCCACTGCATCGGCCTCCGACATCCGGGTCAGGCCGACCCCGACTTCGATTCGCCCCCCGGGCCCGCTCGCGTCGGCAGCGTTGAGCAGCACGTTCGAAAGAGCCCGCTGCAGCGCGTCGTGGTGACCCCTGACCATCACATCCTCCGGGTTCACCGAGACTTCCACCGCGATGTCCGGGGGGATCGTGGCCCGCGTTGCATAACGCACCATTTCGCCGACGTCGACGTCCGAAACGGGTCCTTCCGGCAGCCGGCCAAACTGCGCAAACGCGCGTGAGATGTGATCCAGCCGGTTCGTTTCGGTCCGCAGCACCTCGACGACATCACCAAGGGCGGGTGGCGCTTCTCGTTCCAGTCGCGCCAGCGCGAATTGCATGGGCGTCAAGGGATTCTTGACCTCGTGCGCGAAACGCCGGGCGCTTTCCCGGAAGGCGCGCAACCGTTCCGCTTCGAGCTCCCGCGAGCGACCCCGGGCCAGGTCGTCCGACATCGTACGCATCCGCTGTCGCAGTGTCTCGAATTCCGGCGCGCCGCGTGCCGCCGGCTCGTCAGGCAGGGTCTGTCCCTGTGCGATGCGCTCCGTCCAGCCGACCAGTTCGTTCAATGGGCGGCTCAGTTGACGGCTCAGGTGGCCGGCCACTTTCGACACGATCAGTGCGAGAAGCAGCAGGCCGATGATGGCGATCGCGGCCATCAGCGGCACGAAGCGGTCGACCAGAAACTCGAGACGGCGCGCCTGCGTCAGCGACTGGCTGAGTTCCCTCTCGTGATTCTGGATCGCAGCCCGCTGTTCCGGCGTCAGTTCCCCGCCACGCATTGCTTCGATCGCGCGAGATCCGGTCGCGGCGACGCGTTCCCACGCCGCCGATTCGCCAATCAGTGGCAGCGCCTGTCCGACTCCGAGCGACCACGCAACGGTCACCGCAATCGCCGGCACCAGCGCCAGCGCAGCGAGAACGATCAGGAGGCGCGACCGAAACGCGAGCGACGTCAGCATCGGTGATAAGTTGAAAGCGCACAGCACAAAGCGGCAGACCGCGGCCCTGCCGAATCTCCCCTGTTTATCCTGTGAACGTTGCTTCGACCCTGTTTGAGCTCTGACCTCGAAGGCCATGAAGACTCATACGATGTACCTCACCTTCAAGACGAAGAAGCGTCAGGAAATCATCGACATCACCGATGAGGTCGAGAAGTGTCGTGCCGCCGCCAACATCAGCGAAGGCTTCGTCCTGGTGTCGGCGATGCACATCTCGGCCAGCGTCTTCGTGAATGATCACGAGTCGGGACTCTGGCAGGACATCCTCGACTGGCTCGAGGGTCAGATAGCGCCCTGGGATCCCGACCACTACCGCCACAACCGCGGCACCGGCGAAGACAACGCCGCCGCGCACCTGCGCAGCCTAACGGTTGGCCACGAAGTGATCGTGCCTGTCACCGGTGGAAAGCTCGATTTCGGACCGTGGCAGCGGGTGTTCTACGGCGAGTGGGATGGCCAGCGGTCGAAGCGAGTGGTCATCAAGGCGATGGGAGTGTGAATAGAAGACGGGGCAGGGGGCAAATG
>CBIHMX010000509.1:0-2831 GCA_966211115.1 uncultured Gemmatimonadaceae bacterium
ATTTACGGCATCATGTCGTACGCGGTGAAGCGGCGCACCCGGGAGATCGGCATTCGACTGGCGCTTGGCGGCGCGCCGCGTGACATGCTCCTCCTCGTCGTGGGCCAGGGGAAGAAACTCGCCGGCATAGGGCTGGCTGTCGTCATGATGGCGGCGCTCGCGTACACTCGACTCATGCGCGACCTGCTCTTCGGAGTGCAGCCGACTGATCCAGTGACGTTTGTCGCCATTGGGCTCCTGCTCGCAATGGTGGCATTGGTCGCGACGTGGGTGCCGGCGCGGCGCGCGATCCGGACCGATCCGACTACTGCGCTCAGGACGGACTGATTGGGGCAGTTGACGAGTTGACGAGTGGACGGGTTGAGGTTGTGGGGTGACCGGACGTCGACGAGTGGAAGGTTGATGAGTGAGAGGGTGACTTGGCAGGTGTCGGATCGATACGTTATCCCTCGCGGTTTCATCCACCTGCTCTGCGAATCACACTTCGTCGGTGTTGGACTCCGTGCCACTCACTCGTTTCCTTGTTGCCGTGCTGTCGTTCGTCCCACTGGCCGCCGCGCACGGCCAGGATACTCCGCTCAACAGAGCCAATTGGCTGGCGGGCTGCTGGGAACTGCGGACGTCTACTCGCGTGACGCTCGAGATGTGGATGCCCGCACTGGGCGACATGATGCTGGGATCGAGCCGAACGACCGTTGGCGCACGCACGCGTGAGTTCGAGATGCTACGGCTCAAGGTCGAGGGTGACCGCCTCCAGTACATCGCGATGCCGAACGGGCGGGGCGAGACCGTGTTCCCGTCCATCGAGCTGAGCGACACGGCACTCGTGTTCGAGAACCCTGCGCACGATTTCCCGCAGAAGATCTCGTACCGGCGGCGCGGCGCCGACTCTGTGATTGCGACGATCGAGGGACCGGGTCCGGGAGGCGTGCGTCGGATTCCGTTTGCCTACCGTCGTGCGTCCTGTCTCGCGGCGATGCCGCCCACTGCGCCCGGTCCCTAAGTTGGGGCATGGCCAAGCCACCCAACGTTCACGATTCCATACTCGGCGCGATCGGCTGGACGCCGATGATCCGCCTCCATCGCATCATTGGCGATATCCCCGCCACCGTGTACGCGAAGGTCGAGACCTTCAACCCGGGCCACAGCATCAAGGACCGGATGGCGGTGAAGATGATCGAAGACGCCGAGCGGAAGGGGCTCCTCAAGCCGGGCGGGACGATCATCGAGGGCACGAGCGGCAACACGGGCATGGGCCTGGCGATTGCCGCCATCGTGAAAGGATACAAGTGCATCTTCACCACGACGGACAAGCAGTCGAAGGAGAAGGTGGACGCTTTGCGAGCATTCGGCGCCGAGGTCATTGTCTGCCCGACGGATGTCGATCCCGAGGACCCGCGGTCGTATTACTCGGTGTCGTCGCGACTGGTTGCGGAAACGCCTAACGCCTGGAAGGCGAACCAGTACGACAATCCGAGCAATGCACAGGCGCATTACGAGACGACAGGCCCGGAGATCTGGGAGCAGACCGCAGGGAAGATCGACCATCTCGTCGTCGGCGTGGGGACGGGCGGCACGATTTGTGGCGCCGGCAAGTTCCTGAAGGAGCAGAACCCGGCGCTGAAGGTGTGGGGGATCGATACCTACGGTTCCGTCTTCAAGAAGTACAAGGAGACGGGGATTCTCGACAAGCACGAGATCTATCCGTACGTCACCGAGGGCATCGGCGAGGATTTTCTACCGGAGAATGTCGACTTCAGCATCGTCGACCACTTCGAGAAGGTGACCGACCGCGACGCCGCGATTTACACGCGTGAAATCGTCAGGCAGGAAGGCATCTGGGTGGGCAACTCGGCCGGTTCGGCGATCGCCGGCCTGCTGCAGCTGAAGGACCGATTCCGGAAGGGCGAGACCGTCGTCATCGTCTTTCACGACCATGGCACGCGCTACCTGGGCAAGATGTTCAACCCCGAGTGGATGCGCCGGATGGGTTATGAAAACGTCGGCGGGCCCACGGCCCGGGACCTGGTCGCGAACAAGAAGGTCGCCGACATCGTCGGCGTCGAAGTGACGGCGACGGTCGCGCAAGCGGTGTCGCGCATGACCGAGAATGATTTTTCGCAGATTCCGGTGACGCACGACAAGCGGATCGTCGGTTCGCTGAGCGCGTCGCACGCGTACGCCTGCATCGTGAAGGATCATTCGAAGACGTCGGAACCGGTCAAGACGATCATGCAGCAGGCGTTTCCGTTCGTCGATATCGAGACGCCGGTGCAGTTGCTCGCGCCGATGATCACGCCCGAGAACCCGGCGGTCCTGGTACGCGACTTTCCGGCGGACAAGACGTACGTGTTGACCGGATACGATGTGTTGAACGCGTTGTAGGGAAGCGGAGACGTGAGACGTGAGACGTGAGAACGTGAGAACGTGAGGATGTGAAACGATCACGCTTGCGCTACATGCCCCGTGCCCCATGCTCCATGCCCCATAACGACGAATACGCTGAAGTCGCGGAGCTCTACGACCACGTCGCGCCGTACGCGTCACGGGGCGACGTCGAGTTTTTTATCGAGGAAGCGAGACGCGCGAATGGGCCGGTGCTCGAGGTGGGGTGCGGAACGGGCCGGGTGCTGATCCCGACCGCCCGGGCAGGCTTCGCGATTTCGGGACTCGATGCGTCCTCGGCGATGCTGGACGTGCTTCGCCGCAAATTGGCGGAGGAAGACGAGGCGGTTCGCGCACGCGTTCAACTTCATGAAGCCGACATGCGCGACTTCGACCTCGGGCGCGCATTTGCGCTGGTGACGATTCCCTTCCGCCCGTTCCAGCAC
>CBIHMX010000510.1:0-2824 GCA_966211115.1 uncultured Gemmatimonadaceae bacterium
GCACCCTTTCTGCCTTCGTTGCAACAAACGGCGAATCAGTCGGCGGCAGACCGGGTGACCTACACAACATTCAGGCCGAGTAACTGGAATCTCTATCTCTTTACACAGCCGGGCGAGCCACCTGAGCAGCTCACAACTGGTGCCGGTCTCCACTACGACCCAGTCCTCTCGCCCGACGGACGCTGGTTGGTCTACTGCTCGGAGCAGGATGGTGATCCGGGCCTTTATGTGGTCGACCTGCGCCGTCGCGGTACTCCTCGACTGCTCATCGAGGGTGAAGGACTCGAAGATCAGGCTGCGTTTTCTCCAGACGGCCGTTCGATCGCTTTCGTCAGCTCGGCTTCCGGAAACGCCGACATCTACATCGCGCCGTTCCGTCCCGAAAGACCGCTGCGAATCTCCGATGCGAAAAACCTCACGCAACACGCCGGCGGTGACTTTCGCCCCGCCTTTTCGCCGGACGGCCGTTCGCTGGCCTTCAGCTCGAATCGCGACTCACCAGTCAACGACGCGCGGCCTATTGGAAGAGTTCGTGATGGGGATATCTATTTGCTTGACCTGACCAGCGGCGTCACCCGGCGCCTTACGGATGCTCCGGGGTGGGATGGGTCACCATCGTGGTCCCCGGACGGCGGGACCATCGTCTTCTATTCACAGCGTGACACGCGTTCCGCCGGGCGCGTGAAGGGAATCAATGACGGCTGGTCTCGCCCCGAGGCACGCATCTGGGCCACCAAACCGGATGGGTCGAATCAGCGCCTGTTGACGCCTGACGAGTCGCTGGCGCTTTCACCGGAGTATCTCCCAAACGGCCGGATCGTGTATTCTCGAAAGACTCGCGGCGGCGTGTGGCAGATAGCGTCAGTGAATCGCGACGGCTCGGACGTGCGCCTGGAGAGCGATTCGTCGACCCATAGCTACTGGGAGCCGACGCGCGGTCCGACCACGGGCAGCATTATTGTGCACGGCTCGACGAGTCCCGGCGTTCCGCTCGGACAGGTCGTCAGTCCCGCGTCGATGTTCCGCGACGGCGTATTCCTTGCGCCTGGTGCTCCCTTCCGAAGGAATCTCTCAGACCGGACGATCGAGCTGTATCCAGTTCGTCAGCAGGTGGCGCTGCTGCATCCACAACGAGACGTGCTTCTCGTGCGTGCTCCATTCGTCGCCGAGCTGCAGTTCTTCCGCTTGAACGGAACTCGATTGCCCAGCGTGCCGCTTCCGGGTGAGATGGAGCTCGTGTCGACGAGTGCGAGCTGGTCGCGAGACGGCGAGTGGATCGTCCTCGGACGCGGCCGATCACAGCCAGGTGCCGGTCCCGCGCAGGAAGCCGATGTCTGGAAGATCCGGAGCGATGGAACCGGACAACAGAACCTCACACCGGACTCGCCGGGGAACGACGCCGAGCCAACAAACTCGCGTGACGGCAACCTGGTCGCGTATCGCCATGGAGGAGGCGGCCGCTTCGACCTCTATCTGGTCGACGCTGGCGGAGGTGAGCCAAGGAGTCTGCTCAGCGACAGTGCGAACCACGCGTTCCCCGTGTTCTCACCCACGGCCGACCTGCTCGCGTTCCTCTCCGAAACCGATGGGCCGTCCGCGAACGTGTACGACATCTTTCTCCTCGACCTGGATCCGGACGGACGGCCAGGTCGGATACGCCGCGTGACGCGCAATGAGGTGCAGGAGGGTCATCCTGCGTTCTCACCTGATGGACAGTGGCTTATCTACTCCTCGGAGATGGGCGGGACGAACGATGAGGAACCGCTCGTGCAGTCGGTGGCATTCGGAGGCCAATGCTACGGCGACATGTACGCCTATCGGATAGCGGACGGCACCACGGTAAGGTTGACCCACAACAAATGGGAAGAAGGCGTGCCCTCGTGGGAAGCACGGGTGACTCGCTGACGGAACGTTGGAGGTGTCGCTGCCCGAGGTCGGAGCTCCCCCCCTGACGAGGGATGACGAGCGCCTACTCCACCCGCATCGTACGGACCGGATCCAATCGGCTTGCACGGAGCGCTGGCAGGGCGACCGCAAATACCGTGGCAATGATGAGCGCGATGGGAGCTGCCACGAACGCCTGCACGTCGTGCGGACCGACCTCGTACAGCATGTCGGCGGCCAGGCGGCTGAGCGCGAACGCCAATGGGACACCGACCAGGATGCCGCCCGCCACCAGCCACAATCCTTCGCTCAGCACGAGAGTCATGATCTGACGACGCTGCGCACCGATGGCCAATCGGACGCCAATCTCCTGCTGTCGCTGCGAGACGAAGTACGACACCACCGCAAAGAGTCCGACGACGGC
This sequence comes from uncultured Gemmatimonadaceae bacterium, assembly GCA_966211115.1. Lineage (GTDB taxonomy): Bacteria > Gemmatimonadota > Gemmatimonadetes > Gemmatimonadales > Gemmatimonadaceae > JABWBJ01. Next base: position 2,309 of record CBIHMX010000510.1, read on the forward strand.
GAGCACCAGCGCGAGTACCGAAAAAGCGCCAGTCAGTTGCATGAGAAATCGATACTGAACCAGCGATTCATCAACCACGGTGTGCATCGTCGTCAGGCGCGTGGTCACGAGCTCGGGGTCGACGTCGCGCACGATGCGTCGCACAACAGGCAGCAGGTCGCGCGGGTTGCCCGCGGCACGGACGACGATGGTGCCTTGTCGCGGATTTGTGCTCGCCTGCTGCGCCAGCGGCACAAAGAGTTCCGGACCTGCAGGCTCGGTGACATCGCGCTGGCGCACCGATGCCACCACACCGACAACGGTTAGCGGTCGACCACGACTCAGGTCGGGATTCCTGTTCGCAATCGTGCGACCGACAGCGTCACCATTGAAGAGTTGTCTCGCCGCCTCCTCGTTGATGACGACCACCGGCGTACCGTTCTCATGATCGCCTGCCTCGATCGGCCGCCCCGCGCGCAGCGGAATGCGAAGCGCTTCCAGATAGCCCGGTGTGACGAACTTGATCCAGAACGATCC
>CBIHMX010000511.1:0-2823 GCA_966211115.1 uncultured Gemmatimonadaceae bacterium
CCGGCCATCGACGACAGGTCGCAGTTGGCCAGTTCCGGCTTGGCGAACATGGCCAGGGACGTCACGCCGTAAATGTTGTTGTTGTTCTGCGGGATCTGCTGCAGCGCGTCCGCGTAGCTGAGGCGCATGCCCAGCTTGAGCGAGTTGAACGGGACCAGTCCCATGTTGGTCAGGCCCTGGATGCGGCGCACTTTGTCGACCGTGGGGCCAAGCCAGTCGACGTCCATCGGACCATCCTCATCGGCGAAGCGGGCGGACGCGAAATACGTATAACCCGACGTGCCACCCGTCACCGAGCCGTTCAGGGTCGTTCCGGTGCCGGAACCGAGGATCTCCTCCGACGCGTTGATGCAGAACGGCTGGTATGGCGTGATCTGCCGATTGAAGAACGTACCGAGTCGGGCCGCCGCCGTATCGCTGCGGGCGAATCCGCAATTGTCCTTGATGCGGCTTTCCGGGAACGTGAGCGACGCCTGTTCGGCGTTGAACGACCACCGCGCCGCGCCGGTCGTTCCTTTCTTCGTGAAGATCTGGAGCACGCCGTTCGATGCTTCCGTGCCGTACAGCGTGGCCGCGGCCGCGCCTTTCAGGACTTCGATGCGATCGATCGACGACGGGTCGATGTCATCGAGCCGCGACGGTGCACCGCCGTTCGTGCCGACGTTCGTCCCGAAGCCACCGCCCGAGTTGATGCGAACGCCGTCGACGAAGACCATCGGTTCGTTCGACATCGACAGCGAGGCGTTGCCGCGGATCCGGATGCGTGAGCCTTCGCCGCTGATGCCGGATGCGGGAAGGATCGACACGCCGGCATCGCGCGCCTGCAGGAGCTGAGAGGGCGTGGTGATGGGAGCGAACGCCGGCGGCTGAATCGTCGCGATCGTGTTGCCCAGCTTCTTCACTTCCACCTGTGCGCCGGTACCCGTAACGACGACCTGCTCGAGCTGGAGTGCCGACACACCGACCTCGATATCCTGCGTCACCGTCTGGCCCGCGGTCACGACGACCGACTTGGTGATGGGACTGTACCCGATCAGCCGGACCCGGAGAGCAACCTGCCGGGCGGGGGCTCCGGTGATGCGATACTCACCGCGATCGTTCGTCACGCCACCGACGGTAGTGCCGGCAATGAAAATCTGGGCACCCGACAATGGCCGGCCGGAACCTGTCTCCGTCACCTTCCCCTCGATCGTTCCCGTCGCCTGGGCGGCGGCGCTGGTCGCCAGGGCGACCGCCAGTACCGGCAAGGTGAAGAACGCTCCCTTCCAACGGACCCTACTCATGTGACCCTCCCTTGGTGATGAGGTACGGCCGACAACAACACAAAAAGGCGCACTCCCCCGCCCCGTTTTCCGGGATGAGGTCATGCGCCGCAATCCAACGCTTTGCGTTCGCCGTTCGTATGAGCAGTTGCAGTACCCAGTAGGTGCTTCATCGCAGTCCCGTTTCAAGGCGCTCATGGGTGTCTAGACCCATGGGCGCTCTGGCGTTTCTGGAAGCCAGACGGGCTGATAAAGCGCGGCCATTATGTGGCACAACCGGGAGTTGTGTCAATAACACCGCCGGTCAGTCACGGGCATGTGGCCCTTCGTCCCCGTGAGGCACGCTTTGAACGATTCGTGCGCCAGGCTGGCACGTGGTCGAGTCCGTCAACGCGATTTTGCTTTCGCTCTTCGCTCATCGCCCTCCGGCTGCTACCTTCGCCGGAAATGGGTCAACTCCACGGGGCAGTGACGCCGGAACGAGTCGAAGTCATTCCGAGGGATCACGCGGTCGCAGGCGGATCTCCAGCGGACGACGCCAGGCAATGTCGTCGCATCGTCGCGCGACATGCCCGGACGTTCTCGATCGCGAGTCGCCTGCTCCCGGATCGGAAGCGTCGGGGTGCGTATGCGATCTACGCCACGTGCCGGCTCGCCGACGACATCGTGGACCTCAGCGGTCTGCGCCGCGACGCCGGACGCATGGCGCTGAATCGCTTTCGTCAGGCCGCATTGCGCGCCCTCGACCAGCGTTCGGACGAACCGATCCTGCGTGAGCTCGCGGGAGCCGTTCACGAATTCGACGTGCCGGTCGAGGGGCTCAACGAACTCTTCGATGGCGTCGCCCGCGACCTCGACGACGTGGAGTTCGAGACCTGGGAAGATCTCGAGCGCTACTGCCAGGGGGTGGCCGGGAGCGTCGGCGAAATGTGCTGCGCGGTGTTCGGCCTCGCCGCGGATGTGGGCGGCCGGGCCTCGACGGCGGTGCGGTGCGCGCGGACGCTGGGTGTGGCAATGCAGCTGACCAACGTGCTGCGGGACATCGGCGAAGACGCGGCACGCCGGCGGTGCTACCTGCCGGCCGGCGAGCTCGCCACCTATGGTCTTACTCGTCAGGCGGTTCTGGATGGAAGCGTTCGCCGGCAGCGGGACGCCTGGCGGGGTTTCATGGCGTTCCAGGTCGCTCGCGCCCGCACCCTGTATCGTCAGGCACTGCCGGGGATCCCGCTGCTGCAACTGGACGCCCAGCGATGCGCGATCGCTTGCGCCACGGGCTACGCGCGGATCCTCGAGGCGATCGAGCGGGCCGACTATGACACGCTCTCGCGACGGGTGTCGGTCTCGCGACTGGCGCTGCTCGGCGTCGCGTGGCGGTCGTGGCGCGGCGCGCCGCCGTCGCTCGCGGGGGCGCGGGACAGGCAGTGATCCGCGATTTCCGCGGCCCCCGGCTGGCGTGGGGGCTGTTTGCGGCGCATTCGGCCCTCATCGTGTTTTCGACCGTGGCGATGCTCACGGTGCTGACCGGCCGTGTCGACGTGAGCGGGGAACCAGCCGCCACAAT
>CBIHMX010000512.1:0-2821 GCA_966211115.1 uncultured Gemmatimonadaceae bacterium
GGATCGCCGTTCCAGAAAAAAGTCTGGAATGCGTTGCGGGCCATTCCGTACGGCGAAACCATCTCGTACGAGGAACTCGCGCGACGGATCGGATCACCAGCGGCGCAGCGGGCCGTCGGTCATGCCAATGGGCAGAATCCGCTCGCGATCATCATCCCGTGCCACCGCGTGATCAACAAGGGTGGAAAGCTGGGCGGGTACGGCGGCGGGCTGTGGAGGAAGGCTCTACTGCTCGACCTCGAGCGCGCGCAGGAGCCGGACCTCTTCACCACGAAAAGAGCGATGTCAAACGCTCACGCGATGCGCTGAGGCTCACCGCTCATCGGCGTGAATTCGTCAGGTCGAGTGCGGCCTTGAGTCCGCGCGCAAGCTTCACCGCGTCGTCGTTGGCCCAGAAGTGCATGAAGAACAGTCGCGGACTTTCGTCGAGCAAGTGGTTATGCAGGCTGGTGACGGTGATCCCGTTGTCACTCAGTGCCTTGATCACCCGATTCACTTCAGAACCGAGCAGCACGAAATCGCCGGTAATAGCCGCCATCTCGTTCCCGGTGGGCTGGAAGTTGATCCCGGTGCCAAGTCCCATGGATGCGGGAATCTCGAAGTCGCCGCTGCGGATCGTTTCCGCACGCGGAATGCCGATCTGCCAGACGCCTCCATTCAAACGACCGCTGTAGCCGAGCGTCGACGTCAACGCTGTGGTGTCGATACCAAGTGGTGTGGTCACTGGAGCTGACGGTGACGAATCCGGTGTGCCCGTCAGGTTCAGCGCGGCCCGAACGGTCGTCGCGATTGTTACCGGATCCCCGTGTGCATGAATGTGCACATAGCGGATCGACGGGGTCTCATGATTGACATGGTGATGGATGGCGGTCTGTTCGACACCGCCTTCCTGAAGCCGGGCGATCACCGGTGCAAGTTCGTCTTCAGTGAGCACGAGATCGCCCATGGCCACTGCGCCTGTGCCGTGCGGGGCAAATGCAATCCATGATCCCAATGCGAACGCCGGTCTCAGCGTAACGCCGTAGGCCGTGACTCGAAGGTCGGTCCGTGGCATACCGTAGCGACGAACATTGCCGGTCTGCTCAGTTCCTGTGCGCCCGAGGGCTGAATCGACTCGTGACCATTCGATCGCGGTAGCGGCCGCCGGTGCGGAGCTATCTGTCTTCGCGAGGTCGTCTGACGCGGGTGTCGAACAGGCAGACAGCAATGAGCCCGCCACGGCCGTGAGGCGTCGGTATCGCATGGGACGCAACCTCAAGAAGATGCTGATCGGACGGGAAACGCCTTTGCGCCTCGCCGGAAAATCTGCGCCTCAGTCCACAACGTCTGTATCCGCCTGGCCCGTCAGGCGCCGGCTTACGTGGGACCATGACATCCCCACTGCGAGAATCAGGCTCACCGCGATCAGCACGACTCGCGCAATTCCCTTCCCGCTGTTCGCGCTGACGATGCCGCTGCTGATCAACAGCCAGATCACGCCACTCGCAATTGCCGCCACGAGCACGGCTCCCATCATGCCGATCGACCGCCGCGTGGCCTGAAGGAAGACGACCCATCCGGCCACCAGCAGGACACCGGCAAGGAACTTGATCGCGGAAAATCCAGGCGATCCTTCGATCAGCGGCGCGATGGCCCAGTGATAATAGGACCAGCCTTCGGCGTTCCAGGTCGCGAACACGAGCGCCAGCGACGCGACGAGCCGGAGCAGGACGCCCTGCAGGGAAAAGTTCTCTTGTGCCATGTGAGGATGTTCGAGTCGGCGCCGATCGAAGCGTTGCGTGCAGGCAAATGCCAGCGGCGAAAACTACTTCTTCCTTGAATTCACTTCATAGGCGACGTCCGGCGGCGGGTCGCCTTTCGGCCAATCGAGTTCCTTTCCCGCAAGATCAGGACGGGGGCGGCTCGTGATATAGGCTGCAAGGTCATACGCCTCCTGGTCCGTGAGCGTGCCAGGCGCGGTCTGAGGCATGGCAACCTTGATAAAGGAGGCCGCGGTCCGGAGACGAGCCATGCCCGCGCCAATGTTGAACGAACCCGGACCCCATAGAGCAGGAAAGACATCAGTGCCTGCACCGTCGGCACCGTGACAGACGCTGCACTTTGCCGCAAAGGTGGCTGCTCCGCGCGCCGTGTCACCCTCCAGCGGCGGGACGCGAGGGAAGCTCTGGCCTTCGACCTGGGCGAACACCGGATAACCGCTCGACAGGAAGGCCATGTACGCGATGATGTCGCGCATGTCACGTCCCTCCGGAACGAGGGGCGTGCCATTCATGCTGCGCTTGAAGCAGTCGTTGATGCGATCCTCGATCACCTGGATGCCGCCAACGCGCGAGCGGTACTGTGGAAAGCGGGCATATACGCCCACCCAGGGCATGACGTTCTTCCGGGTGCCGTTGTCGGGATGGCAACTCACGCACTGCAGCCGGTTGCCGACATGCCGCGGCAGCGAATCACGGGTGAAGGCCATCAGCGCCTTGCCGCGCCGGACCGATGATAGTATTGCCGAGTCCGCTATCTCCGACTCGTCAGGCACTCGCCAAGCTACTTGTTGCTGCGGCACCGGAAGGCGAATGGTATCCGCCACCGGCTGGCTGTCTTCGGGGGCCGCCTGGCAGGCCATCACCACTGCGGCACCGAAAACGAGACGTCGGTTGATCCAAGCCCAGAGCATCGCCATGCCTCTCGCAGGAAGTCATCAGCCCGTCTCACGATATCGCGCGACCGTGGTCGCGAACAGTCAGAATGGAGGATGTCAAAAAGGGGCCGCCGGACTCCGGCGACCCCTCGAGAGTTCGGGGTGCTACCCCGGGGGACGCCCCGG
>CBIHMX010000513.1:0-2800 GCA_966211115.1 uncultured Gemmatimonadaceae bacterium
CCGTTCGACCCCCTGCTCCATCCCAACTCCAGCACCCAGCGACACGCTGCCTCCTGGCTCCCAGGTCTCCGGACGGATCTAACATCCTTACCAGTTTTTCTTACCTTGCACTGTCGTGGAAACGCTCGAGCACCTGACCGCTGTCCTTGGTGGCCGCTATCACGTCGAACGGGAGCTCGGCGTCGGCGGGATGGCCACGGTCTACCTTGCGCGCGACATCAAGCACGATCGCCACGTCGCCATCAAGGTGCTCCGACCGGACCTCGCCACGTCACTCGGCCCGGAGCGCTTCCTGCGCGAGATCCACATCGTCGCGAAGCTCCAGCATCCGCACATCCTCGGCCTGATCGACTCGGGTGAATCCGAAGGCATCCTGTATTACGTGATGCCGTACGTGAGTGGAGAGTCGTTGCGCACGCGGCTGGCTCGTGAAGGCGAAATGCCGATCTCGGAAGCCGTCTGGATACTCCGGGAGATTGCCGACGCCCTCGCTCATGCCCACGCGCTGCAGATCATCCACCGGGACATCAAGCCGGAGAACGTGATGTTTTCGTCGCGTCACGCGCAGGTGGCGGACTTCGGGATCGCGCGCGCCGTGACGGAAGCCGCGACCGCCGGACCGATTACCGCTACCGGCATCGTCGTCGGGAGTCCGGCGTACATGGCGCCCGAACAGGCGGCCAGCGATCCCGCCATGGATCATCGCGCCGACATCTACGCGTTCGGCGTGCTGGCGTACGAAGTGCTCACCGGCATGCCGCCGTTTACCGCACCGAGTGCCGTACAACTGGTATCGGCCCACATGACGCGTGCGCCCGAGCCGCTGACGAGACATCGTCCGGGTATTCCGGAAGCACTCGAGGAGCTGGTGCTGAAATGCCTGGCGAAGCGGCCCGCCGATCGGTTCCAGCGGGCCGATGAGGTCGTTGCACGTCTCGACGAGATCCTTACCGGGCCGCTGAGCGCCGCCATGGGCACGACGCAGGAGCATGCTGTTGCTCCATCCAAGTTCCGCATCGCCGAATCCCTCGCCCGCCGGCTGGACCGGCAGGCATTCGATCCGCGCATGGTCGGCGACTCCATGGAGTATCTCGACAACCACGCCCGGTCCGACACCCTCGTCTGCTTCATTCCGGCGATCGGCCTCGACGCGGCCCAGTACGAGGAACACCTCCGCAGCCTGCCGTGGCGATGCGTGGCGCTCACGCCATTTTCCCATGAGCCGGTCCGTCACCGGCGGTATACGCTGTCGCTCAACGACCATTTCACGCTGATCCGGCACTTCCTCCGGCACATCCGCGAGCGCACCGGCGCCACCCGGCTCGTCCTGGCGGGTTTCTCGTCAGGCGCCGATGCCGTGATGCGTTTTGCCGCGACGCGGCCGGCCGGTGGGGCGCGCATCGACGCCGTCCTGTCGTTAGGCTGCAACATCTCGCTCGAGACCACGTTCGTGACCTCGATGCTGGCCCGGATGAGCTCCCGCCACCCGGAGCGCCTGCTGGCCGACCTGCGGGCGGTTGGTGAATCCGCAACCGAGCTGGACACGTGGCTGATCATACACACCTACCTCGTGGCGATGCTTCGCAAGTTTCGCGGCGCGGTCGACCCGCTGCGCACGCTGGCCCGGGAAATCGTCCGGCCGTTCGAGGAGGGCGGTGAGTCGCCGTTTCATGCCTGGTATCGCGACGCTTCCGCCAACATCCCCGTCGTGCGCTGCCTCTTCGAGGACAGCGCGCCATTCCGGTCATTCGTCGCGGACCTGATACTCAGCCAGGCCGAATCGAAGCGCCTGGGTGACCGGTATCGCGAAGACTCGATCCTCATCGAGCCGGACACCGGTCACTTCGACCTCGAGCGTCCGGACATCGTGATGAAACATGTCGAGCAGATACTGGCGGCCCTCACGCTACCAGCCGCGGCCACGACGTAGGACTCCACTCCGGTTTCTTTGGCCCTTCCGCTTATCTCGCTTTTGCGCGTGATCCCGAAGCGCGGGTATTACAGCGCCGAATGCAGCAAGTCCCGTAACGGTGGCGCACCCGGCGGAGCGGGCACGGTTTCTACCACGTGCAGACTGGCGCCCGACGAGCCGGCCAGGTCGACTTCCGCGGTGACAGAACCCATGTCGGCACTCAACACGGCGATTTCCGGCCGGAGCGGATTGGTCGCTCTGGTGCGAGTAACGACGCCAATGCGCTCGTCGTTCAGTCGAACGAACGACCCCACCGGGAAGAACGTCACGGTGCTGACGAACGCTTTCACCAGCGATGCGTTCAGCTGCTCACCGGCGATGCGGGCGAGTATGACGCAGGCGCGTTCCGGAGGTGTGGGTTCCTTGTACGAGCGTGCGCCCGTCAGCGCCTCATAGACGTCGGCAACCGACACGATCTGGCTCATCGGGTGGGGGATCACCCCGGCCCCGATGTCCGGATAGCCGCCACCGAGCACCGTGCGGTGATGTTCGAGGGCGATGGTTGGCGTCAGTGGCCGGAGGCCGGCCGTCGACGCCAGGATTTCTCCGCCAAAAGCGGCATGGGCCTCGATCAACTTGCGCTCGCTGCGATCGAGCGCGCCGGGTTTCTGCACGACTTCCAGTGGCACACGCGTCTTGCCGATGTCGTGCAACAACGCCGCCTCCACCAGCGAGACCATCGTCTCGCCTTCGAGACCGACCTGCCGGCCGATGAGGAGGCTCAGCATCGCGACGTTGACCGAGTGGCACCACGTCAGGTTCTCGTAATGCTTCACCGCCATCACGTGTCCGAGGGCGGCATTGCTGCTGGCCACGCGCCTGACGAGG
>CBIHMX010000514.1:0-2799 GCA_966211115.1 uncultured Gemmatimonadaceae bacterium
ATGCCCGACAACAAAAGGCGGCTTGCAGCGCCCCTGGGCCCAGTCATCCCATTCGTAAATGTGCACGTCCGTGCCGCACACCCCGGCTCGCCGCACGCGAATGAGGACTTCGTTGTCGAGGATCGCGGGAACGGGGACGTCGGTCAACGTGAAGCCGGGTCCGGCGTGATGTTTGACGAGGGACTTCATCTAGGAATGGCGGACGGCAGAAGGCGGATGGCAGATGAGATCGCGCAGAAAACTCGTCGTGTGCGAGCCTCCCGAGAAGTGCTTCTGTCATCCGCGCTTTGTCGTCCTGATTACACCAGCGTGGGAATCATCCCCCCATCCACCTGGATCGCGGTTCCCGTCACGAAACTGGCGCGGGCGCTCGCCAAAAACGTCACCACCGCGGCGAATTCGGCCGGATGGCCAGCCCGGCCGATGGGAATGCCGCTCGTTCGCGACTTCAGGATCTCGTCCATCGCCTTTCCCTCACGCTCGGCGCGCATGCGGGCCAGGTCCACGGCTCGTTGCGTATCGAAGTGGCCGGGTAGCACCGAGTTGACCGTCACGCCATCCTTGGCGACTTCGTTCGCCAGCGTCTTGGCGAAGCCGAGCAGGCCGGAACGAGCCGTGTTCGACAGGAGCAATCCGCCGATCGGCATCTTGGCGGCCATCGACGAAAGAAAAATCACCCGTCCCCATTTCCGCTGCCGCATGCCCGGCACGCAGGCGTGCGTCAGTCGAACCGACGCCATGAGATTGAGGTTCAGCGCGGCGAGGTACTGCTCGTCGGTAGTGGACTCGAAGAGGGTCGATGGTGGGCCACCGGCGTTTGCGACCAGGATGTCCACCGGCCCAAGGACCTCCGCCGCCGCCGCGACGATTCGATCTGCCTCACCAGCGACCGACACATCGCCCGGGACTGGGAGGGCGCGCCGCTTTGTCGCGGCCGAGATATCGGCGGCCTCTTTTTTCAGCAGGTCCTCGCGCCGAGCCACCATCGCCACGCTGGCCCCTTCCTGGCTCAGCTCACGCGCGATGGCGAGCCCGAGTCCCGATGAAGCGCCCGTGACGAGCGCTACGCGACCAGCGAGTTGCAAGTCCATTGTATCCGATCCGGATAGTGGGACCGGAAAGGTAAAATGTGTCGCTTATGTCAGGGTGAGCGGATCTGCGGGCGGATTGGCGCGGGGGGTCAACTGACTGAGGACCGAGTTGCCGCGGATTCAGCGAATCAACGCGAATCCACCCCGTCGCCTTCACGCCCTCACGATCTCACGACCTCACGCGCTCACGACCTCACCTGAATGTGACCAGCACCGGATCCGCGCTCACCAGCACCGACTGTTCGTCGCCAGTGAGAACCGCGACGACTGGACGGAGCCGGTAGGTGCCCGCCGGCAAAAGCCTGGGCGCTTCCTGTGTTCCCTGGGGAATCACGCGGCCGGTCGTAAAGACGCGGATCTCGTGTGTCGCTCCCGGTGCAAGCTTCGTCGGCGCGCGCAACTCGAGGCTGCAGACCACGAGCTCGGCGGGAACGAACGCGTTCCCATCGAGGTCGCTGATCAGGAACTCCGTGTTGCAGCCGGTCGTTCCTATGCCGACCTCTCGGTCACCGACATTTCGAACCGTGATCGTGATGCGAACGGTGTCACCCAGGGCCAGATCGAGCGGCGCGGTGACGGCACTGACCGTGACAGCTGGTCCGGTGTTGACGTTTTCGAAGGCTGCGCAGGCGAGTATTAGTGGAAGGGCGATGAGGCCCGAAAGCATGTTGATTCGCATGGCTTTATGGTTTTCAGGATTCGCGCCGGACTCGCGCATTGTACTCCATTGACACGTGGTTCAGCGGGCTCCCCTATCGTTTCTCCCATAACATGTCCCACGGTCCCATCGGGTTTCTCGGCCCTGCCGGAACATTCACCGAACAGGCACTCCGCAGTCTCGACGACCTCGCGGGTCATGAGCGCGTTCCATATCGCACCGTGCCTGACGTACTCGATGCGGTGCAGGCCGGTGACATCAGTGCTGGACTGGTCCCGATCGAAAATTCGATCGAAGGCACCGTGAATTTCACGCAGGACGCGCTCGCCTTCGATTACGAATTGTACATAACGAGGGAGGTGGTGCTCGACATTCACCACGCGCTCGTCGCCGCTCCCGGTGCGAGGTTGGCCGACATCCGCACCGTGATTTCGATCCCCGTGGCAACGGCCCAGTGTCATGCCTGGCTTCGTCGCGAATTGCCCGACGCGGGAGTGCAGGGGGCGAGCAGCACGGCCGATGCAGCGCGCACCGTTGCCGAAATGGTTGCCGCTGGCGACAAGTCCTGCGCCGCCATCGCGCCGGCCGCCGTTACCGAATCGTTCCAGCTTGCCGTTCTGGCCGACGACATCGCCGATCACCAGCCTAACCAGACGCGCTTCGTGCTGGTTGAACGCGAGGAAATCCCTCCGCCTTCAGGACATGACCGCACCGCGATCGTCGTCTACCAGCGGGCCGACGAACCGGGCAGCCTGATCTCCATTCTCCAGGAGTTCGCCGCGCGCCGCATCAATCTCTCACACGTGTCCTCGCGGCCGACCAAGCGCGGCGGACTCGGTGACTATTGCTTCATCCTCTACGCCGAGGGGCACATCAGCGACGAACTCGTCGCCGACGCCCTGCGCGACCTCCGCGCCAAGCAGGGTGCCGTGAAGTTCCTGGGCTCCTATCCCGCCGCCGGGACCGAAGCACCGGCAGCCCGCGAACACGCCGACGCCCGCTGGAAGGAAGCCGACGACTGGGTTGAAGCCCTACGCGCCCGAATCAGGT
>CBIHMX010000515.1:0-2799 GCA_966211115.1 uncultured Gemmatimonadaceae bacterium
CTCAGGTGCGGAAGGACCTTTCCTTTTTCGGATCTTTTGGCAAGCGCGGCCTTGGCTACTCGGTCGAAGAACTCACGGCGTCGCTGCGCGAGATTCTCGGACTCGGTCGCGACTGGAACGTGATCATCGTCGGCGCCGGCAAGATCGGTACAGCACTCGGCCAGTATCATGGATTCGAACAACGCGGTTTTCACGTCACCGCGGTCTACGACACCGACCCGAAGAAGATCGGCTCGCGCTGGGGATCGATCCTGGTCCGGGACATGGCTGTCGTCGAGCGCGACATCGCGGCGACCACGCCGGACATCGCGGTCCTCGCTGTTCCTGTCAGCGAAGCCCAGGACGCCGCGAATCGCCTGATCAAGGCCGGCGTGAAGGCCATCCTCAACTTCGCGCCGACGCAGTTACAGACACCCGCCGATGTCGCCGTGCGGAATGTCAACATGGCGATGGAGCTCGAGGGTCTCAGCTTCATTCTGTCCAATCGAGACCGATAGTAGCAGGCGATTTTCGGATCGCGCGGCACGGCAACAGCCGGAGAAGCGAGTCGACGCGGATTGTGCGAATCAACGCGGAGGTGATTCGGTCGCAGCGAATGCCTGGGGGCGCTAAGGGGTTCTCGTCAGGCGGAACAGGCTGACGAAATCAGGGGGGCTGACTGTTTCCGGCCGCTGCGACGGTTCGAGTCCGATTTCGGCGAGTACACGCGAGGCCAGGGCCGCGTCCGGGATCCAGAGTTCGCGGACCACCCTTAGCAGTTGCTTGCGCCGCATGCCAAAAGCGGCCTGCACGAACTTCCGGAAGGGCTCTTCTTCGTCCGCCGACACCAGCGGCTTTTCGAGCGGCTCGAGCATAACGACTGCGGAGTCGACGGCCGGTTTCGGACGAAACGCACCGGCAGGTACCTTCGCCACGGTCCGGACGCGGGCTGATACCTGCACGTTCACGGAAAGCGCGCCGTAATCGGACGTTCCAGGGTCGGCGGCAAGTCGAGCCGACACTTCGCGCTGAACCAGCAGGACCGCGCGCTTCGGCCGCGGGCTCGCCAGGATGCGGAAGATCAGCGGCGTGGTGATGTAGTACGGCAGGTTCCCCGCCAGGACATAGTCGTCGCCGGCCAGTACCCCCCAATCCACTTCGAGCGCGTCACCTTCGACGATCTCGACGTGCGGCTGATCCGCGTACCGTTCCCGCAGGTGCCTGACGAGATCACGATCGATCTCGATGGCCACCAGCCGCCGCGATCTCGACGCCAGCAGATCGGTGAGTGCGCCGCGGCCCGGGCCGATTTCGACGATGGTATCCCCCGGGTCCGGTGCCAGGGCATCGACGATCCGCTGCAGCGCGCGGACATCGGTCAGGAAGTGCTGGCCGAATCGCTTTCGCGGCCGCGGGAGCCGCGACGAACCAGGCACGATGACGTCGATCAGGACCGTGCGATGACCATCGTCAGGTCATCACGGCGCATGACGTCACCCATGTGCTGCTGCAGCTTCGTCAGGACGTGCTCCAGGATCACCTTTGGTGGTGCGCTCTGGTTCGCCGCGACGACGTCGAGTACGGCCTGCTCGCCAAAGCGATGATCGAACCGGTCGCGCGCATCGGTCATGCCGTCGGTGAACAGCACCAGCAGTTCGCTGCCGGGATCCCACGTGCGTTCGACCGTTCGCGGTACCGCGGGGCTCATGCCGAGTGGCGGCGCTCCCGCGCCCAGCCGTTCGACGCAGCCATCGGCGGTGACCGAAAAAGCGTGCGGATGTCCCGCGTTGGCATAACGCATGCGGCGGCGGAACGGGTCGATGACCGCGTAAAACGCCGTGACGAACATCTCCGTGCTTTCCAGCTCTTCGGCAATCGTCGCCAGGATCGCGTTGATCATCTCCTGCGGATCGGCGGTCGTCTGGGCATGGATCGACGCGGCACTCATCATCAGCGCCATGATCAGCGCGGCGCGGTAGCCGTGGCTCGACACGTCACCGATCATGACGCCGGTGCGGCCGTCGCCGAGCCGGAACAGGTGATAGAAGTCGCCACCGACGCTTTCGGCGGGGACGACGCGGGCGGCGATGTCCGCTTCCGGAAGAAAATGAGACGTCTTCGGCAGCAGCTTCATCTGCAGGTCGTTGGCGAGCTGCATTTCCTGCTGCATGCGTTGCTGGTTCAGCGAAGACCTGACGAGCCGGTTGATCTGGATCGCCGTCCCGATCTGCGTGGCGATCGCGGACACGAGCTTTTCGTCGCCGGAACTGAACGGCGCGCCGCTCCGCCGCCCCGAAAGAATCACCACGCCTAACGGCACGGCCGGGTGTCCGGGATTCGTCCACAGGATCGGCACGGACAACATCGAGCCCTGTCGATACGGCTCCGGGTCGGACTGACCGGCGGGCTCGGCCGGTTCGGCGATGACGGCACGCTGCTCGCGAAACACGCGCGCGGTGTCAGACCGCGGATCGTGAACGGAAACCGGCGATGCGTCCTTGGGGTCGAAGCCAATTGCCGTCACCACCTGAAGCGTGTCCGTGACGCGATCGTGCACGAGCAGCGCCGCGCGCCCGGCACCGACCGTGTCCGCAATCTCCTCGAGGATACGCGCCGCCGCTTCCTCGAGGGACACCGTACGGCCGAAGATCTCGCTGGTGGTATAGAGCAGGTTGATCTCTTCGTACCGCTCGGCCAGTTCGAACGCCGCGTGTTCGACTTCGAGCCGCGCGCGCTGCAGGTTCCCGACGAGCTGCGCGAGGAACTCCACGAACCGCGCCGCGTCGACCGTTGCGTTGCGGCAGGGACCGACGCCCACCC